>CAVBAZ010000068.1:0-8717 GCA_963593515.1 Bacteroidaceae bacterium | reverse complement strand
AAGGTGTCCGGCACGGCGCAGCGCCTTGTTCACGGGCGCATCCTGCACCACGGCACGCTGCTGTTTGACTCGCGGCCGGAGATGATTGCCGGCGCTCTGCGGGTGGATCAGGCGAAGTTTACCTCCAAGAGCGCCAAGTCCGTCAAGAGCCGCGTCGGCAATATCCGGGAATTTCTGCCGGTGGATATGACGCTTCCGGAATTCTGGGAGTATCTGAAGCGGCAGCTGGCCGGAACAGGACTGGTGCAGAGCGCCCTGACGGCGGACGAGCTGGCGCAGGTCAGCAGGCTGGCCGACGAGAAGTACCGTACATGGGAGTGGACATATGGCCGCTCGCCCAAGTTTGATATGGTAAAGCGGAACTACTTTACCGGCGGACGGCTGGAGGTGGGCGTTTCCGTGGATCACGGAAGCATTACCGAGATCCGCTTCTATGGCGATTTCCTCAGCCTGACCGATACCACGCCGCTGTGCCGGGCGTTGGAGGGCGTTGCCTACCGGGAGGACGCGGTGGCCGCTGTGCTGGACAGCCAGCCCATGGCGGAGATGTTCGGCGGCATTACTCGGGACGAGGTGCTGCGCACCATTTTTAATCAGTGATAAAAAGAGACATGGGACGCTGTCCCGTGTCTCTTTTTGTCTCCGTCGTGCGGCTTTGGCAGAAGGCGCGTATCTTCGCCGCGCGGCGGAGAAGAGTTTCCAGAAAGTTCACAGTTGCGGGGTGGTATTTTCCAAACTTGGTGGTACAATACACTGTGACAAATGTCACAGTGTCAAGAAGGAGCGAAGAGACTATGGAAGCCATCAAAACGTTTGTCAAAAACCATCCCCATATGTGGTGGGGGCTGTTTCTGCCGGTCTATCTGACGGCATTTTTCACCATCGAGCATTTCATTACGGATAACTACTGGGCCACGGAGCTGCCCCTTGACCGGCTGATCCCGTTCTGTCCGTACTTTATCGCGTTCTACATGAGCTGGAGCCCGCTGCTGGCGGTGCTGGGCATCTATCTGATCCTGAGGGACGCCGAGGGCTTCCGCCGGTATATCTGGATGCTGGCGCTGTCGTTCTTCAGCGCCACGCTGTTCTGTATTCTGGTGCCTAACGGACAGGATCTCCGTCCGGCGGATCTGGAGGTAACGGACATTTTCACATGGGCGGTGCAGCTGACGTATACGCTGGACACCAACACCAATGTGTTTCCCAGCGTCCATGTACTGGGTGTTATCGCGGCGGTGACCTCCGTGTGGGAGACGCCGGGGCTGCGGAAGAGCGGCTGGCGGTGGTTCGCGGCGGTGTACGGGCTGGTGATTATCGCCTCCACACTGCTGGTGAAGCAGCATACCGTTCTGGATGTGGCGGCGGCCATTCCATGGGGCATGCTGTCCTATCTGATCGTTTACCGGGTGATCGGCCGCCGGCGGAACATGCTGCCGCAGGCCAGCCCCCAGGGAGAATGACACAAAAGAGAGAAAGAGAGATACATTATGGTAAGATCACCGTTATTGGAGGGTGTCAGTCCGGAGGATTGCCGGACTATGCGGGCCTGTCTGGGTGTTTATGACCAGAGCTTCCGGCCGGAGGATGTGATCTATGACTTCGGCGACGGGCGGGATATGCTGGGCATCCTCACCGAGGGCAGCGCTGTGGTGGAGCGGATCGACCGGGAGGGCGGCCGCACCATTCTGGAGCATCTGGAGCCGGGCGGTGTGTTCGGCGAGCGGATGATGTTCAAGACCGCCGGAGACGACAGCGTGGTGGTGCGGGGCGTCAAGCCCTGCCGCGTCAGCTTTCTGCGCTCGGAGGCGGTCATGCGTCGGTGCGAGCATGCCTGCGCCTGCCACAGCCGCATGGTGGAGAACCTGTTCCGGCTGGTGACGGAGAAGGCCACGTCCCTCTCTGAACGGGTGGAGGTACTCAGCCGCCGCTCCATCCGGGAGAAGCTGATGCGGTACTTTGAGTTGCAGGCCGCCAAGCGGCGGGGCCGCTCGTTCTTGCTGCCGTTCTCCCTCAGCGCGCTGGCGGACTATATCTCCGCCGACCGCAGCGCCATGATGCGGGAGCTGAAAAAGATGCGGGAGGAAATGCTGGTGACCATCACCGGCAGGCAGGTGACATTGCGATAACAAAAAGCGTCTGTCAGGAGTTTCACTCCTGACAGACGCTCATAGTTTATAAAAGGAAAACGAAATACTCACGGCAAAGGGCTTTCACAGCTGAAAGTCTTTCTCAAATTCGTCATTCCATGCTTCCTGCACATCCTGTCCCCATTGCTCCGAGCCGTAGCTGCGGGCATTCCGGTTGTTGGCGCACTTTTTCCCCTGATAGTCCAACCGTACCATAATATCCCCTACGGAGACCACCGCAATATGGTCGCCGCAAAACGCCACCCGATAGGTGAAGTCCTTCAAATATCTGGGATGGCACAGCGGCACAGCGCAAAGGATCTGGCTGTTCGTCTGATCTGTGCCGTAAATGCAGACCACCTGGGGTTCTTTCTCAATAACGATCCCCATGTTGCCGGAATGGAACATCTGCACCTTTTTTCCGAAAAGACCAAATTTGAATTCGTAGCTTGTTTTGTCCATAAATGATTTTCTCCTCCTGTGCTGCGCGGGCTATTTCAACATGGATATCTCCGCAGCTTTCATTTACTGTAGTACTAATTATACCATTCCGCCCCGCATATGGCAATGTTTATGCATTTGCTGTCCGGCGAATTGCCCGTCAATTCCTGTCAAAAGTGTGTAAGATGTACATTGACGGGGACAGGAGTTCGTGATAAAATAAACAAAGTTACCGGTACCGCCTGCGGAAAGGGCGCAGGTTAGGAAATAACAGAAATGAGGGAGTAAGTATGTATCGCATCGTGAAAAAGGAAGCGCTGAAACCCACTGTGATCCTCTATGAGATCGAGGCACCCATGGTGGCCAAGAAGGCGCAGCCCGGCCAGTTCATCATTCTGCGCGTGGATGAGAATGGTGAGCGTATCCCCATTACGATCCATGACTATGACCGCGAGAAGGGCACCGTTACCATCATCGTTCAGACGGTGGGCGCCACTACCGAGAAGCTGAGCCATAAGCAGCAGGGCGACTGTCTGCACGATTTCGTCGGCCCTCTGGGCCGTCCCACCGAGACCGAGGGCAAGAAGAAGGTCTGCGTGGTGGGCGGCGGCGTCGGCTGCGCCATCGCGTATCCCGTTCTGAAGAAGTTCCATGACTGCGGCGCGGAGGTCCACGCTGTGGTGGGCTTCAAGAACAAAGACGTGGTCATTCTGGAAGATAAATTCAAGGCTGTCTCCAGCGTGCTGAAGGTCTGTACCGACGACGGCTCCTACGGCCAGAAGGGTCTGGTCACCGAGGCGCTGAAGGAGCTGCTGGACGCCGGCAACGTCTATGACGAGATCTTCGCCATCGGCCCCATGGTCATGATGAAATTCGTCTGTAAGACCACCGAGCCTTACGGCATGCCCACCACCGTCTCCATGAGCCCCATCATGATCGACGGCACCGGCATGTGCGGCGGCTGCCGCCTGACCGTGGGCGGCGAGACCAAGTTCGCCTGCGTGGACGGCCCCGACTTCGACGGCCATAAGGTGGACTGGGATCTGGCTGTCAAGCGCAATCAGATGTATCACGATTTCGAGGTGCGCAAGCACGAGGAAGTCTGCAATCTGTACAAGCAGGAGGTAAAGTGATCATGGCGAATATGAGCTTGAAGAAGAATGAGATGCCCTCTCAGGACCCCAATGTCCGCAATAAAAACTTCCTCGAGGTAGCGCTGGGCTACACCGAGGAGCAGGCGCTGGACGAAGCCGCCCGCTGCCTCAACTGCAAGAACCATCCCTGCGTGGACGGCTGTCCCGTCAACGTGCGTATCCCCGAGTTCATCCAGAAGATCGTGGAGAAGGACTACGAGGGCGCTTATCAGGTGATCCATCAGACCAGCTCCCTGCCCGCCGTGTGCGGCCGCGTCTGCCCCCAGGAGTCCCAGTGCGAGATGCACTGCGTCCGCGGCAAGAAGGGCGACCCCGTGGGTATCGGCCGTCTGGAGCGCTTTGTGGCCGACTGGCACAACGCCCACAGCACCGAAGCCCCCACCAAGCCTGAGTCCAACGGCCACAAGGTGGCGATCGTGGGTTCCGGCCCTGCGGGCCTGACCTGCGCCGGCGACCTGGCCAAGAAGGGTTATGAGGTCACCGTGTTCGAGGCCCTGCATCTGGCCGGCGGCGTGCTGGTGTACGGCATCCCCGAGTTCCGTCTGCCCAAGGCCATCGTCCAGAAGGAAGTGGACGGCCTGAAGGCCATGGGCGTCAAGGTGGAGACCAACACCGTGGTGGGCCGCACCATCACCATCGACGAGCTGATGGAGGAGAACGGCTTTGAGGCCGTGTTCGTCGGCTCCGGCGCGGGCCTGCCCATGTTCATGCACATCCCCGGCGAGAACCTGAAGGGCGTTTACTCCGCCAACGAGTTCCTGACCCGTATCAACCTGATGAAGGCCTATCGCGAGGACAGCGATACCCCCATCATGGATCTGAAGGGCAAGAAGGTCGCCGTCGTCGGCGGCGGCAACGTGGCCATGGACGCTGCCCGCTGCTCCAAGCGCCTGGGCGCTGAGGTGTGGGTGGTCTACCGCCGCGGTATGGAGGAGCTGCCTGCCCGTCACGAGGAAGTGGAGCATGCCATCGAAGAGGGCATCATCTTCAAGACCCTGAACAACCCCATCCAGATCAATGGCGACGAGCAGGACTGCGTCAAGTCCATGACCTGCATCGAGATGGAGCTGGGCGAGCCTGACGCTTCCGGCCGCCGCCGTCCCATCGAGAAGAAGGGCAGCGAGTTCGACCTGCCTGTGGACGCCGTCATCATGTCTCTGGGCACCAGCCCCAACCCGCTGATCAAGAGCACCACCAAGGGCCTTGAGGTCAACAAGAAGGGCGGCATTATCGTCAACGAGGATGGTCTGACCTCCCGTCAGGGCGTGTACGCCGGCGGCGACGCCGTCACCGGTGCGGCCACCGTCATTCTGGCTATGGGCGCAGGCAAGCTGGGCGCCAAGTCCATCGACGAGTACCTGAGCAACAAGTAAGCAAGGACTACATAAAAAGGATGAGCTGCGAAAGCAGCTCATCTTTTTATGCATATGAGGAGCAACCGACTTCCTGACCGCTGACCGGATCATATCCGGATACGCGGATGCTCCTCGGACTTCTTCCGCGCCATATTGCAAGACGCGCCGCGGTTTGCTATAATAGTACCATCGAATGACAAGGAGGGAATACACCATGGGCGATGGCGATTTTCTGTTGACAAACCTGCTTTCCGAGGACGAGAAAAAGGTAATAACCAGCATCACCGCACATATTGAACGGGGCGAAAAGCGTGTGGGCATCCAGCAGATCGCCGGCGAGAATTTTCTCTCCACCACGAGTATCGTCAAAATGTGCAAGCGTCTGGGCTTCGATGGGTACAGTGAACTGTACTACTACCTCAGCCGCCAGTTTGATTCCCGCAGCGAAGCGCATACTACCGAGACGCTCAAGAGTCTGATCGACAACTACTCCGACGAGCTGATCGCTGGCTTCTGCCAGCTGATGGACCGCTCCCGCACGGCCAAGCTGTTCACCACCGGAGAGGGCTTTTCCAACATCGTCGGCTCCTATATCGCCCAGCGGCTGTCCATCTGCGGCTTTATGGTATTCAATAATGTGCATTTCTACGACTATATGCTGTTCCGCGACACCCATCACCTGCCGGACGGGCAGGACGATGCGCCGCCGGTGATGTTCGCCGTCAGCCAGAGCGGCGAGACCGCCCCGGTGCTGAACGATGTGCGCCATGCCCGGCAGAACGGCCATAAGATCGTCACCTTCACCAAGCGGAGCGACTCCACGCTGGCGCAGATGTCGGATATCGTGTTCGTGGTGGACGGCTCGCGGCAGACGCTGGCGGGAAGCCTGCCCAATACCTTCTTCGGCCATGTGATCCTGGCGTTTGAGGAGCTGGTGGCCTTTTACTTCGACGGCGGCCGCTGACAAGATATTACTTTTTTTACCAAAAGAGAAAATTTTTCCTTCCAAAGCTGTGCTATACTTGATAGCGGTGTGGTGCGCCCTGCGCGTATCACATGCCATCATGTTCCGGACAGTCCGTCCGGGCACAGGAACAATATCATAAAATGGAGGAAAAATGATGAAAAAGATTTTTGCGCTTCTGCTGGCGCTGGTCATGACCATGTCTCTCGTGGCCTGCGGCGGCAATGCTGCCAACGATCAGGAAGGCGGCGACACCGAGGGTGCCAAGAAGATCGAGACCCTGAAGGTCGCTTTCGTTCCTTCCCGCGAGCCTGAGGAGATCATCACCGTCACCGAGCCCCTGAAGCAGATGCTGAAGGACGAGCTGGCCGCTCAGGGCTACGAGGTGGGCGAGGTGGAGATCACCGTCGGCACCACCTACGAAGCCGTTGGCGAGGGCCTTGAGGCCGGTACCATCGACGTGGGCCTGATCCCCGGCGGCACCTACGTGCTGTACGATGACGGCGCCGAGGTCATCCTGACCGCCACCCGTGACGGCCTGAGCAAGGACTCCGACAACGCCAAGGATTGGAACGACGGCCAGCCCACCGAGGCTTCCGACAAGCAGGCGGTCTCCTACCGCGCCCTGTTCATTGCCGGTCCCTCTGACAAGGGTCAGGAGCTGCAGGCCAAGGTCAACAACGGCGAGGAGCTGACCTGGGAGGATCTGGACAGCGCCAACTGGAGCATCATGGGCACCTCTTCCCCCGCCGGTTACATCTATCCCGCCCTGTGGCTGCAGGATCACTACGGCAAGGGCATCTCTGATCTGAAGAGCGCCGTGCAGTCCGATTCCTATGCCAGCGCCTTTGCCCGTCTGGCCTCCGGTCAGGTGGACGTGCTGGTGACCTACGCCGATGCCCGCCGCGACTATGCCGAGCGCTGGAACAGCGAGTTCGGCCGTGACGGCTCCATCTGGGAGGAGACCGGTGTCATCGGCGTTACCGCCCCCATCTATAACGACACCATCTCCGTCAGCAAGAACTCCGAGATCATGGACGCTGACCTGATCGCCGCCCTGCAGCAGGCTTTCATCAACATCGGCAACACCGATGCCGGTAAGGAAGTCATCAAGATCTACAGCCACAACGGCTATCAGGTGGCACAGGCTTCCGATTACGACAACGAGCGCGCCGCGCAGAAGCTCATTCAGGAGCTGACCGCCGCTAACTAAAGCACTTTCCCAAACGCGGGGAGGACTGTAAGGATCAAACCTTCCGCTGTCCTCCCCGCGTTTTTATTTCAGGAAAAGAGGAGACCATATGATCATTTTCGACCATGTATCCAAGGTGTATCCCAACGGCACGGTGGGACTGGACGACGTGGACCTGACCATTCAGGACGGCGAATTTGTGGCCATCATCGGCCGCTCTGGCGCGGGCAAATCCACGCTGCTGCGGTCGGTGAACCGGATGCACCAGATCACCTCCGGCACACTGACGGTGAACGGCACCGACGTCAGCGCCCTGTCCGGCAAGAGTCTGCGCCGGTTCCGCCGGGGCATCGGCATGGTGTTCCAGTCCTTCAATCTGGTGACCCGTACCACTGTCATCAAAAATGTGCTGTCCGCCTGCGTACCGGATATGCCCTTCTGGCGGGTGCTGCTGGGCGTGTTCCGGAAGGAGGACAAGATCAAGGCGCTGGAATCTCTGGACAAGGTGGGCATTCTGGACAAGGCCTACATCCGTGCCGACCAGCTCTCCGGCGGCCAGCAGCAGCGCGTGGCGCTGGCCCGCACATTGACCCAGGACCCCCGGATCATTCTGGCGGACGAGCCGGTGGCCGCTCTTGACCCCGTCACCGCCAAGCAGGTGATGCAGGACTTCGTCCGCATCAATCAGGAGATGGGCATTTCCATCCTGCTGAACATCCACCATGTGGAGCTGGCTTTGGAATACGCCGACCGCATCATCGGCATCCGTGCCGGTAAGATCGTCTATGACGGCCCCTCCGCCAACGTGGACAAGGCGGTGCTGAGCGCCATCTACGGCGACGACAGCGAGACGGAGGCCGACGCATGAGCCTGTACGACCGTCTGTTCAAGCCCCGCCGCTATACGCTGCCCAACGGCACAGTGGTGGAGGAAAAGCGCAGCCGCGCGCCGCTGATCATCCTGATCGTGCTGGCGCTGGGCGCGCTGTCCGTGCATGTCACCGGCTTCGACTTTGCGGTGCTGGTGAAGAAGGGTAGCAAATTCTTCGATATCCTCACGGCCATGTTCCCGCCCAACACCGGGTATCTGGCCAAGATCTGGCAGCCCCTGTGGGACACCATCAAGATGTCCTTCCTGGGCTCCTTTGTGGGTGCGGTGCTGGCCATTCCCTTTGCCATTGCCGCCGCCAGCAATATTGTGACCAACCGCGTGGTAGTGTTCATCGTCCGGCTGTTCCTCAGTCTGGTACGGACGCTGCCCACGCTGGTGTGTGCCCTGATCACCACCTATATTTTCGGCCTTGGCACCATGGCGGGCACCTGCGCCATCGCGGTATTTACCTTCGCCTATGTGGGCAAGCAGCTTTTCGAGATCATCGAGACCGTGGACATGGGCCCCTACGAGGCCATGGAGGCGCTGGGCGCTACCCGCCTGCAGGCCTTTACCACCGCCGTTTTCCCGCAGGTGCTGCCCACCTATCTGTCT
>CAVBAZ010000067.1:0-2763 GCA_963593515.1 Bacteroidaceae bacterium | reverse complement strand
CAACTATTATGACGCCAAGCGGCTGGGCCCGGACGAGATCGACTTCGTCTACGCCGCCGATACGGAAGCGGCCATGGCGCTGTATGACAGCGGCGATGTGGACTTCGTGCTGGATGCCGGTGAGGCCGAGGGCGCAGTGGAGGCTTCCGCCGCCGCCGTCAGCACCGTGCTTATCAACCAGATGGCCACCAGTCTCAGCGAGTCCATGCGAACCGCCATGTCCATGGTCGTTGACCGCAATGCGCTGGCGGAGCTGGCCGGCGAATCCGGCGAGGTGTACCGTGCGGCGGACGGTCTGATCCCCTACGGCATCGTCACCTCCGAGGGCAAGTCCTTCCGCGAGGTCAACGGCGCAGTGATCGACAACGACGCCGAACAGTACGACGCCCGTTGTCAGGCGGCGGCAGAGCTGCTGAGCCGCGCCGGGTACACCTCCTCAATGCTGGAGTACATGACTCCGGTAACGCTGCTGTACGAAAACACCGGCAGCAACGCCAAGATCGCGCAGGCGCTGCAATCCGTCTGGCGGGATAAGCTGAGCATCCGCGTCTCTGTCCGGG
Organism: Bacteroidaceae bacterium; assembly: GCA_963593515.1. GTDB lineage: Bacteria > Bacillota > Clostridia > Oscillospirales > Oscillospiraceae > Vescimonas. The sequence goes on along the minus strand of CAVBAZ010000067.1, from coordinate 2,203 downwards.
GCGTTTCGCCGGAGGAGATGATGACCACTCTGCGGAACGGCGAGTTCTCGCTGGCGCTAACAAATGTCAGTGGCGACCGCAACACGGCGCTGAGCTATCTGAACCGCTTCAGCAGCAGCCAGCAGGAAAACTACGGCCAGTTCTATTCCAACGCCTACGATATCCTGATCCGCACGGCGGCCAACTCCAGCAGCGACGAGGCCCGCGACGCCTATCTGGCAGACGCCGAGAAGATGCTGCTGGACAGCGGCTATGTGATCCCCCTGTATAACGAGACCTATACATGGCTCCTGCGGGACACGCTGACCGGCATCCAGACCGACGGTATGGGCGTTTACTACTTCCAGCATGTGGTAAAGACCGCTTCCTGAATCCCATAACGAAGATAAAGAAAGTCTCAGGCAACTGCCTGAGACTTTCTTTATCTTATTCTTCAAACAGATACACCCTTGTCTCATAGGGCCGGGTGCGGAAGGGCCGGGCCGGATCGTCCACCGGGTAATTTTGCAGCACCAGCTTTCCGTCGGCCAGATCGTACCCCTTGGGCGGCGTCACCGTCAAGGGCCGCTCGGCGAAGGAACAGATCACCAGCAGCCGCTGACCCTTCATTTCCCGGATATACATGTAAAGACTTCCCGCCAGCGGGCAGCAGTCGCGGTACTTCCCTTCCCGCACCACCGGCAGGCGCTTGCGCAGGGCGATGGCTTTGCGGTAGAAGTTCAGCAGCGAATCGGGATCGTCCTCCTGTGCCGCCACGTTGACGGCGTGGTAGTTGGTGTTCACATAGAACCAGGGCTTGCCGTCGGTAAAGCCCGCGTTGGCGGTATCGTCCCACTGCATGGGGGTGCGGGCGCTGTCACGGCTGCCGATCCACAGCCACCGCAGCCGCACCTTCTCCGGCAGGCCGGGCATGAAGTTGCGGCTCTGGACGTCCTCATACATATCCGTATGGACGGGCCGCCAGTTGGTCATGCCGATCTCCTGTCCCTGATAGACGAAGGGCGTGCCCTGTTGGAAGAGATACGCCGCCGCCAGCGCCTTGCCGCTCTCGGTGCGGTATTCCTCGCTGCCGTAGCGGGAGATGACGCGGGGATGGTCGTGGTTTTCCAGATACAGCATGTTCCACGCCTTGCCCCGCAGCTTCCGCTGCCACAGGTCCCACACCCGCTTCAGCCGCCGCAGGGAGAAGGCCGTGTGGGCGTAGTCGGTATACAGGCAGTCGGCGCACATGCTCTGGAACTGGATCATCATATCCATCTGGCCGTGCTTCTCGTCGATGTATTTCAGGGCCTGACGGGGGCTGACCATAGGGGCCTCCGCCAGCGTCACACAGTTATAGTGATCCAGCACGTCCCGCTTGAACTCCTCCAGATACTCATGGACACGCGGGCCGTGGTTATAATGGCGGATGCCCCGCGCCGCAGGCATCAGCCAGTCATCCGGCAAGCCATCCTTCTTGGAGATAAAGGTAATGACATCCTCCCGGAAGCCATCCACCCCCAAGTCCAGCCAGAACCGCAGGATGTCCTTTACCTCCTGCCGCACCAGCGGGTTATCCATGTTCAGATCCGGCTGCTTCACGGCAAACAGGTGCAGGTAGTACTCCTGCCGCAGCTCGTCCCACTGCCACGCCTTCCCCTCGAACATGCTGTCCCAGTTATTTGGCAGGTCGCCGCTGGGCTTCTCCTTCCGCCAGATGTAGTAATCAGTATAGGGCGCGATGCGGCGGCGGGACTTCTGGAACCACTCGTGCTCGTCGCTGGTGTGGTTCACCACCAGATCCATAATGACCTTCATGCCCCGCTGATGGGCACCCTCCAGCACCTTTTTGAACCACTCCATGCCGCCGAACTCCGGCGCGATATCCCGGTAATCGGAGATATCGTACCCGCAGTCCGCCCCCGGCGAGGGATACAGCGGCGAAAACCAGATGCCGTCCATCCCCAGACTTTTGATGTAGTCCAGCTTTTCGTACACACCCTGCAGATCGCCCATGCCGTCGCCGTTGCCATCCTTGAAGCTGCGCGGCCAGATCTGATAGAACACCATGTCCTTATACCAGCGGTCACGTCCCATATGCTGCACCCCTTTTCGTATTTTTCTCCATTATAGCGCAAGCGCCGCAGCCTTGCAAGGCCGCGGTGCTTGTGGTATGTGTAACAAAATCGTTGGCAAGGGGGGCTGGCATCAAAATCAGCATGGA
>CAVBAZ010000066.1:0-25496 GCA_963593515.1 Bacteroidaceae bacterium | reverse complement strand
AACCGGCAGTGAGATAGTGCTCCATATCGGAGGCCGCCGTCTCCAGCGAGCCGCCGTAAGTGCTCAGCTGGCGGGCGGAAATTTGCAGCAGTTCACCCGGCGGCAGCAGATACCGGCTGGTGGGCAGGCTGTCCATCTGGCACAGGGCGAACCGGGCCAGCCGTGCCGCCGTCTCCCCCTCCGTCAGGGAAAGCTCCCCCATGACCGGAGCCATGAAGCCGTTTTCCGCCGCGGCGGCCACGTCCTCTTTCAATTGCCACAGCCAGCCCTTCAGGCCCTCGCTGACCCGTCCGCCCTCGCAGACGCAGATCATGGCATCCTCCGGCAGATAGTCCAGCGCCGTAGCCTTTTCCGGGTATACCGCCGCCAGATACCGGTCGCTGCCGTTGGGCGCGATGCCCTGCCGCAGCGCCGCGGCGTCACTCTCCAACTGCCGCAGCAGCGGCTGGGCCTGTTCCTTCTTTTTCAGCTTCTTCCCTGCTGCTTCCAGCGCGGCGGCGGCCTTCTCCGCCGTGTCCGCCCCGTAGAAGGGCAATACCTCTCCGGCGGGCAGCAGCAGCGTTTCATTCAGGTTATGGACGCGCCGCTGGGTGGTCACGTCAAACGCCCCCATGGCGTCCAGCTCGTCGTCCCAGAACTCGCAGCGCACCGGCTGCTCCATGGCGGGGGAGAACACGTCCAGTATCCCACCCCGCAGGGCGAACTGGCCGGGGCCCTCCACCTGCTGACATCGGACGTAGCCCGCGCGGATCAGCCCTGCCGTCAGCTCCTCCACCGGATAGCTTTCGCCGGTTTTCAGCGTAATGGCGGCTTCCCGCAACACATCGGCGGGGATGCACCGCTGCACCGCCGCGTCGATGGCGGCCACTACCAGCGGCGCCTGTCCCGATGCCATGGCGTACAGCGCCGCCAGCCGCTGATGCTCCCAGCTGCGGCTGGCCGCCGCCGATGGCCGCAGCTGCCAGTCCCGCCGCCGCAGCAGCGTCACCTCGCGGCCCGTCAGGGCGCGGAGGTCGGTACAGAGCCGCGCGGCCTCCGTCTCGTCGCCGCACAGCAGCAGCATGGGGCGGCCCGTCTCCTGAAGCATGGCCGCCGCCAGCATGGCACGGTGGACGGGAGATACCCCGGTGACCAGCGGCTTATCGCCCCGCAGCGTGCTGTCCAGCAGCGCGCGGGCCTCCGGCATTTGCAATAGTTCCCTTAGCAGCGCGTTCATATCTCCCCTCCTTTCCGTGATATTGGCTTTTTCTTTCCGTAGGGCGGCCTGACCACAGGCCGCCGCACGGAATACATCAACGCTTCGGTAAGCGGCGGGGTGTGGTCACCCCGCCCTACGCATATATTTCCGTTTTCTGTTTTACCCGTTGAACTTGTTCATGGCCTTATCGGGGCCTTCTTTCATCAGGCACAGCGCCGCGTTGGCGGCCCGATCCAGCGTCTCACGCAGCAGCTTTGCCTCCTCGCCCTTGGGCTTGCCGATGACCCAGTCGATCATCTCGTGATCCGGATGCTCCGGCATGCCCACCCCCACCTTGATGCGGGGAAACTGGTCGGTGCCCAGATGGGCAATGATGTTCTTCAGGCCGTTGTGTCCGCCGGCGCTGCCGCCCTTGCGGATGCGCAGCTTGCCCACCGGCAGCGACACATCGTCGGAGATCACCACCACATGATCCGCCGGGACCTTATAGAACCGAGCAGCCTCCCCAACCGATTCGCCGGAGAGGTTCATGTAGGTCTGGGGCTTCATCACCAGTATTTTATTGCCGTCCTTCTCAAAAATACCCGTCCACGCCTTAAAGCGCAGCTTGGGCAGGGTGAATTTTTCCTGTTCCATCAGGCTGTCCAGTGCCAGCCAGCCCATATTGTGGCGAGTGCTCTCGTACTGCTTGCCGGGATTGCCCAGCCCCACCAGTATCCAGTTGACGCCGCCGCTCTGATTGCGATTGAAAAACAAGGAGCGCCCCTCCTTTTCTCTTTGGTTTTCCCCGTGAAGAATAGGGGAACCGCATGCGCAGTTCCCCTATTATAACACCTTATATCCGATTTGAAAAGTCTCAGTTGAACAGCTTGGCGATGGAGATCTCCTGATAGATGCGCTCGATGGCCTCGGCGAACATGGGAGCCACGGACAGGTACTTGATCTTGTCGCAGCCCTCGCCGAAGGACACGGGCAGGGTGTTCAGCAGCGCCAGCTCCTGAATGTGGCTGGCCTCGATGCGCTCCAGAGCGGGGCCGTCCAGCAGGCCGTGGCTGGCGCAGGCGTACACGTTGCGGGCGCCGCCCACCTCTACGATGGTCTTGGCCGCGTTGCACAGGGAACCGGCGGTATCCACCATATCGTCGAACAGGATGCAGTCCTTGCCTTCCACGTCGCCGATGACGTTCATGACCTCGCACTGGTTGGCTTTCTGGCGGCGCTTGTCCACGATGGCCAGACCCATGTGCAGCTTCTGGGCGAAGGTGCGGCTGCGGGCCACGCTGCCCACGTCGGGGGACACCACGACCATATCCTCCACGGAGCTGCCGAACTTCTTGGCGTAGTAATCCACGAATACGGGGTTGCCCAGCAGGTTATCCACGGGAATATCGAAAAAGCCCTGGATCTGAGCGGCGTGCAGATCCATGGTCAGCACGCGGTCGGCACCGGCGGCGGTCAGCATATTGGCCACCAGCTTGGCGGAGATGGGGTCGCGGCTCTTGGCCTTGCGATCCTGACGGGCATAGCCGAAATAGGGGATGACCGCCGTGACACGGCCGGCGCTGGCGCGCTTGCAGGCGTCGATCATGATCAGCAGCTCCATCAGGCTGTCGTTGACAGGCTTGCAGGTGGAGTTGATGAGGAACACGTCGCTGCCGCGGACGGTCTCGTACAGGGAGACGCTGGCCTCGCCGTCAGCGAAGCTCTTGACCTCTGCCTCGCCCAGCTTGGTGCCGATGATCTTGCAGATCTCCTGCGCCAGAGCGGGGTTGGAGTTGCCGGTGAAAATCTTGATGTCCTTGCCGTGAGAAATCATGGTGAAACATCCTCCTCTTTTGTATTTTTTATGTAAATTTTTTACTTCTTCTTGTTTTTAAAGAACCGGGCGGCCCAGCCGGGTTTGTTCTCCTGCCTTGCGCGGGCCACGGCCAGCGCTCCGGCGGGCACATCCTTGTCGATGGTGGAGCCTGCGGCGGTATACGCCCCGTCGCCGATGGTGACCGGCGCGATCAGGTTGGTGTTGCAGCCCAGGAACACATCGTCCCCCACGGTGCAGCGGAATTTTTTCAGGCCGTTATAGTTGGTGGTAACAGTGCCGCAGCCGAAGTTGACCCGCTTGCCGATGTCGCTGTCGCCCACATAGGTGAGATGGCTGACCTTGGTGCCGTCGTCCAGCCTGGAGTTTTTCAGCTCCACGAAGTCGCCGATACGGCAGTGGTCGCCCACGGTGCAGCCGGGCCGCACATAGGCGAAGGGCCCCACGGTGGTATGGCTGCCGATGGTGCTCTCGTTCAGCTGGCTGGCGTTGACGGTGGTATCCTCGCCCACCACGCAGTCCCGGATCATGGAATTGGGGCCGATCTCACAGTCCCGGCCGATGACCGTGCCGCCCCGCAGGATCGTTCCCGGCAGCAGCGTCACGCCCGGCGCAACGGTGCAGCGGGGATCCACATAGGTATTCTCGGGGTCGATGACGGTGACGCCGTTCATGGCCATCCGCCGCATCAGCAGCGCACGGGCAGCGGGCATGGCCGCCTGCAATTGGGCGGCGTCGGCAACAGGCAGGAAGGACGGTGCGATGCTGGGGCTCTGCCACAGCTGGCGGATGCTTCCGGCATCCGCCGGACAGTCGTTCAGCGTCAGGCCCTCTGCCAGACGGGCACGCAGCAGCGCGGCGTCAGCGGTATAGACGGTACAGCCTTCCTCGCCCCACACAGGCACCACCGCTCCGGGAACCACGATCACGCCGCCATCGGCAGCGTCCAGCGCATCCTTTGCGGTGCCATAGAAGGTCACGTCGGAGATGTCCTTCAGTGCCTCGGCGGCTTCCTCCCGCCATGCTTCTTCACAAACAACAAAAAACCGCCCGACGCCGCAAGCCAATAGCTCCTGACACACCCACCGGACAACGGGGCAAAAGAGCATTGTATGCAGCATCAGCGGTTTCATAGCGGTATCGGCGCCGGCACCGCCGGCGCGAAGATCAATGATCGCAATATTGTGATCCATTGGAAAACACCCCCTAATAAAAGAGATGGCAACAATTCTTCTTATTGGTAGTATAACATATCCTGTGGGAAAATCCAGTGTTTTTGCGCAGAAAAACCAACAAGATTTTTTGTCTGTTATGGGTAAAAATGGCAGAATAGCACGAATCTTCTGTTTTCCCAAGTATTCGATGCCCAAAATGAATATTTTAATGAGAAAAACCAGCTTTTTAACAATTTTGATGTTGAATTTCGGGAAGAATTGTTTTATACTATGTAATGTTTTTTGAACATGAGGTGTAAATTCACTATGCTGAACATTGTATTGGTGGAGCCGGAGATCCCGCAGAACTGCGGCAACATCGCCCGCACCTGCGCTGCCACCGGCAGCCGCCTGCATCTTGTCCGCCCGCTGGGCTTTGATATTTCCGACCGCGCCGTAAAGCGGGCCGGTCTGGACTACTGGCATCTGGTAGAGGTGCGGGACTATGACGGACTGGACGATCTTTTCCGGCAGCACCCCGAAGCGCTGTCCGATCTGTGGCTGGCCACCACCAAGGCCCCGCGGGACTATACGCAGGCCCGGTTCTCCCCCGACAGCTGGCTGTTCTTCGGCAAGGAGACGGCGGGACTCCCGGAGGACTTCCGCATGGCCCACTATGACCGCTGCATCCGGCTGCCCATGCGGTCGGATGCCCGCAGCCTGAACCTCAGCAATTCCGTGGCCATCCTCACCTACGAGGCACTGCGGCAGAACGGTTTCCCCGGCCTGACCGGCGTGGGAGAAATGGCAAACAGGTAACATCACTCTGTAAAGGAGACGCGAATATGAATTACAACAAGAAAACCATCATGGACGTGGATGTGGCAGGCAAGAAGATCCTGCTGCGCTGCGATTTCAACGTACCGCAGGATAAGGCCACCGGTGAGATCACCAGCGACAAGCGCATCGTGGCGGCCCTGCCCACCATCCGCTATCTGCTGGACAAGGGCGCGGCGGTCATCGCCTGCTCCCATCTGGGCAAGCCCAAGGGCGAGTGGAAGGAAAAGCTGAGCCTTGCCCCCGTGGCCAAGCGCCTCAGCGAGCTGCTGGGTCAGGAGGTCATCTTCGCCAAGGACATCGTGGGCGAGGATGCCAAGGCCAAGGCCGCTGCTCTGAAGGGCGGCGAGATCATGCTGCTGGAGAACCTGCGCTTCGACATCCGCGAGGAGAAGAACGATCCCTCCTTCGCCAAGGAGCTGGCCTCCATGGCGGAGTTGTATGTGTCCGACGCCTTCGGCACCGTGCATCGCGCCCACGCCTCCACCGCCGGTGTGGCGGCCTTCCTGCCCGCCGTATCCGGCCTGCTGGTGGCCAAGGAGCTGGAGATCATGGGCGGCGCGCTCGAGAACCCCAAGCGTCCCTTCGTGGCGGTCCTGGGCGGCGCAAAGGTCAGCGATAAGATCGGCGTCATCAATAACCTGCTGGAAAAGGCCGACACCATCATCATCGGCGGCGGCATGGCCTATACCTTTGCTAAGGCGCAGGGCGGCGAGATCGGCAAGAGCCTGTGCGAGAGCGATAAGCTGGACTACGCGCTGGAGATGATCGAAAAAGCCAGGAAAAACGGCGTGAAGCTGCTGCTGCCCACCGACACCGTGGCCGCCGACAGCTTCTCCAACGACGCCAAGCGCATGGTGGTCAGCACCATGAACATCCCCGCCGATTACGAGGGCATGGACATCGGCCCCGATACCACCAAGGTTTTCTGCGACGCCGTGAAGGGCGCGGGCACCGTGGTGTGGAACGGCCCCATGGGCGTATTCGAGTTTGAGAACTTTGCCGCCGGCACCCGCGCCATGGCGCAGGCGCTGGCCGACAGCGGCGCTGTCACCATCGTAGGCGGCGGCGACAGCGCGGCAGCCGTGGAGCAAATGGGCTTCGCCGACAAGATCACCCACATCTCTACCGGCGGCGGCGCGTCTCTGGAATTTCTGGAGGGTCTGGAGCTGCCCGGCGTGGCGTGCCTGCTGGATAAATAAAGAGGGGATTTCATCCCCCCTTTAGATTCCCCCCCACCAGTCTGCGGACTGGTGACGCCGCCCCAGGCGGCTGGATCAGGGTATTTTTCCGACGTTCACGCCGCCGGAAAAATGATTAGATTGATTTTTACGATCATTGAATATAATTTAGAGGAGCTTAGAAAAAACATGAATCGCAGATATCGCAAGACCATTATTGCCGGCAACTGGAAGATGAACATGACCGCCAGCGAGACCAAGAAGTTTGCCGAAGAACTGAAAGCCATCATGCCCAAGGCCAAGTGGTGCGACGTGGTGGTGTGCGTCCCCTCCGTGAATATCTCCACCGCCATCCGCGCCTTCAAGGATCTGCGGGTGTCCGTGGGCGCCGAGAACGTGTTCTATGAGAAGTCCGGCGCTTACACCGGCGAGGTGTCCGCCGAGATGCTGAAGGATCTGGGCGTGAAGTACGTCATCATCGGCCATTCCGAGCGCCGCCAGTACTTCGGTGAGACCGACTTCACCGTCAACAAGAAGGCGCTGGCCGCCCTGGACGCGGGCCTGCACCCCATTATCTGCGTGGGCGAAACGCTGGAGCAGCGTGAGCTGGGCATCACCATGGAGCTGATCGCGCTGCAGGTGAAGTCCGCGCTGGCCGGTGTGCCTGCCGAGAAGCTGCGCAAGTGCGTCATCGCCTATGAGCCGGTATGGGCCATCGGCACCGGCAAGACCGCCACCGCCGAGCAGGCCGCCGAGGTCTGCACCTTCATCCGCACCACCGTGCGCCACCTGTACGGCGCCCGCATCGCCCGCTCCATCACCATCCAGTACGGCGGCTCCATGAAGCCCTCCAACGCGGCGGAGCTGCTGGGCCAGAGCGACATCGACGGCGGCCTGATCGGCGGCGCCAGCCTGAAGCCCGCCGAGTTTGTGGAGATCATCAACGCCGCCAATCAGGACTGACATACCGCGAGAAAGGAAGGTTCTGTCATGAACAAGACGCCGACTACGCTGATTATCATGGACGGCTTCGGACTGGCTCCCGCCAGCGATGACAACGCCGTAACGCTGGCCAACACGCCGGTGCTTGACCGGCTGTTCAAGGAATACGCCCACACCACCCTGTCCGCCAGCGGACTGGACGTGGGTCTGCCCGCTGGGCAGATGGGCAACAGCGAGGTAGGACACACCAATATCGGCGGTGGCCGGGTGGTATTTCAGGATCTGCCCCGCATCAGCCGCGCCATCGACGATGGCAGCTTCTTTAAAAATGAGGCCTATAACAAGGCCATGGACGACTGCCTGAAGCACGACAGCAGCCTGCATCTGTACGGCCTGCTGTCCGACGGCGGCGTACACTCCCATATCCAGCACCTGTTCGCCCTGCTGCAAATGGCAAAGGACAAGGGCCTGACCAAGGTCTATGTCCACTGCTTCCTGGATGGCCGCGATGTATCTCCCACCAGCGGCAAGGGCTTTGTGGAGGAGCTGCGTGACAAGTGCGCCCAGCTGGGCGTGGGCAGGATCGCCACGGTGATGGGCCGCTACTACGCCATGGACCGCGACAAGCGCTGGGAGCGCGTGCAGATGGCCTATGACGCCATGGTCTACGGCGAGGGCGTGCAGAACGCCGACCCCGTGGACGCCGTGGCCAAATCCTATGCCAACGGCGTCACCGACGAGTTTGTCGAGCCTGTGGTCTGCGACAAGGACGGCACCATCGGCGACAACGACAGCGTCATCTTCTTCAACTACCGTCCCGACCGCGCCCGTGAGATCACCCGCGCTATCGTGGATCCCGATTTTGACGGCTTCCAGCGGGAGTTCTTCCCCACCACCTATGTGTGCAACACCGAGTATGACGCCTCCATGCCCAATGTGCTGGTGGCGTGGCCCCGTGTGGCGGTGAAGAACGGTCTAGGCGAATACCTCAGCAGCATGGGCATGACCCAGCTGCGTATTGCCGAAACGGAGAAGTACGCTCATGTCACCTTCTTCTTCAACGGCGGCGTGGAAAAGCAGTACCCCGGCGAGGATCGGGTGCTGGTGCCCTCCCCCAAGGTGGCCACCTACGACCTCCAGCCGGAGATGAGCGCCTTTGAGGTCTGCGACAAGTGCGTGGAGCGCATTGAGTCCGGCGCGTATGATGTTATCATTCTGAACTTCGCCAACTGCGATATGGTGGGCCACACCGGTGTGCTGGAGGCCGCCATCAAGGCGGTGGAGACCGTGGATACCTGCGTAGGCAAGGTGGTGGACGCCACCTTGAAGATGGGCGGCATCGCCATGATAACCGCTGACCACGGCAACGCCGAGGACATGAAGCAGCCCGACGGCAGCCCCATGACCGCTCACACCACCAATCTGGTGCCCTTCATTCTGTGCGGCGCGGGCAGTGAGCTGCGCACCGGCCGTCTGGCGGACATCGCCCCCACCATTCTGGATGTACTGGGCCTTGCCTGCCCGCCGGAGATGGATGGAAGAACGTTAATTGTAAGGTAAAAAGCCGGCATGAAATCTTCGCGGGCCAACGAGGCCACCGGTCATTACCGTAGGGGCCGGCGTCCTCGACGGCCCGCACAACTTATGATGGCATTTCCGGTAACCGGCGGGGCGTCGAGGACGCCGCCCCCTACACCGGTTATCGTACCTATTGCGCATCCTATCATTCCCTCAACTCAGGAGGAATCTCATACATGAACATCACCGTCATCGGCTGCGGGCGCTGGGGCTCGCTGATCACATGGTACCTTGACCGCACCGGCCATCATGTCACCCTGTATGGCCGTTCCGGCTCCGCACGGATGCAGCGGTTCCTAGCCACCCGTTCCAACGACCTGCTGACGCTGCCGGAGTCCGTGGCACTGTCCACCGACCTCTCCTGCGTGAAGGATGCGGAGGTCATCATCATCTCCATCGGCTCCCAGAGCCTGCGGGGCCTGATGGAGGAACTGCGTACCATGGCGCTGCGGGATAAAATTTTCGTGCTGTGCATGAAGGGTCTGGAGATCGACACCGGCGAGCGGCTCAGTCAGGTGGCACGCGAGTATCTGGACGGCTCCAACGCCATTGCCGTATGGCTGGGGCCGGGCCATGTGCAGGAGTTCTATCGCGGCGTACCCAACTGCATGGTCATCGACAGCGAGAATACCGCCGTTAAGCAGCGGCTGGTGAAGGAGTTTTCCAGCGACCTGATCCGCTTCTATTACGGCAACGACCTGCTGGGCAACGAGGTCGGCGCGGCGGCCAAGAACGTGGTGGGCATCGCCGCCGGTTTTCTGGACGGCGCGGGGCTGGTAACGCTGAAGGGTGCCCTCATGAGCCGCGGCACCCGCGAGGTGGCCCGTCTTATCCGGGCCATGGGCGGCAACGAGCTGTCCGCCTACGGACTGTGCCACTTGGGCGACTACGAAGCCACGGTGTTCTCCCCTTACAGCCACAACCGGCAGTTCGGCGAGTGCTTCGTGCAGGGCAAGCCCTATACCCAGCTGGCTGAGGGCTACTACACCGTCAAGGCGCTGGTGCAGCTGGGCAGGCAGTACGGCGTGGAGCTGCCCATCTGCCAGTCGGTGTATCACATCCTCTACGAAAACGGCGATCCTCACGAGGCCATCCGCATGCTGATGGGCCGCGACCTGAAGGGCGAATTTGACAGCTGAAAGCGCTCCTTTCACCAAATCCTGTAAAAATGTATAAAATGACCTCTGTCCGTCCAAAATAGGCGGCAGAGGTCATTTTTTCATTCCGGCCGGCCGCCGGCCGTAACGGGCGGCCATCGGAGATGCTCCGGTGAAAGGAGAAGCTATGGAATTTATGAAACAGCACCGCCGCGCCCTTTACATCGCGCTGGCGCTGTGTGTGGTGGCCGCCGGTGTAACGGGCTATCTGGTACTGAACCGCGAAGCGCCTGCCCAGCAGGCCTCCTCCAACCAGCCTGTCACGCAGGCCAAGCCCCCGGTGGTCACGCCGGTGAAGCCCACCCTACCTGAAAAGGAGGAGCCGAAGGAGGAGACGGAACCCGTGGAGACCGCCGCTCAGCTGCTGCCGCAGGTGGTCTCGCCGCTGGACGGCACCACGGTGACGGTGTTCAGCATGTCAGAGCTTTTGTATGACGAGACCATGGCCGACTGGCGCACCCACGAGGGGCTGGACATTCAGGCCGCCGAGGGCGACGCGGTCAAGACCGCCGCGGCGGGCGAGGTGACCTCCGTCACCCGTGACGAGCTGATGGGCACCACCGTGTGCATCACCCACAGCGGCGGCTACGTCACCAAGTACAGCAGCCTGCAGGACAATCCTCCCATCAGCGAGGGCCAGCAGCTGGCCGCCGGTGACATCGTGGGCTATGTGGGCACCGCCGCCGCGGAAGCCAGCATGGGCCCCCACCTGCATTTCGCCGTGGAGAAGGACGGCACGCTGATCGATCCGAAGGAATATATCAAATAACTGGCGAAAAGGCTTGCGGCCGACTGCGCGCGTCCTTCGGACACACTGGCGGCCGAGAAGAATTTTTCTGACGCACGCCCAACGGAAGTCCCCTTGGGGGACATGTCGTCAGAAAAATGATTCGATTTTTTCGCGTCTGCGGACGCGAACTCTGCGAGGCATAATTTCTGGTAAAACGCAGCCGGCTTTTCCAAGTTGGCTGCGTTTTTGCGAATATCGGGAACTTTTTCCACGCTGCCAGCGTCACATAAACAGGAAGATCCCAAAATGAAGGAGGTTTTTGCCCATGAAACGCATCGTATCTCTCTTGCTGACGCTGGTGCTGGCCCTGCTGCTGGTAGGCTGCGGCGGTAAAGCCGTCGCCAGCGACAACGCCGCACAGGCCGCACCCAGCGAAAGCGGCAGCTATTGGAACACCAGCGACGCCAACGGTGTCGACGAGGACTACAACATGGCATATGATGCCGAGCCGGGCACCATGGAGGAGGAAAGCGGTGCGGCCCAGACCGGCAAGCCCGCCAAGCGCATCTACACCGGCTACATGGAGATGCAGACACTGGACTTTGACGCCGCCAGCAGCGGCATCGACGCGCTGGCGAAGGAGCTGGGCGGCTATTTCCAGCAGAGCAGCACCTCCAACGGCAACAGCGGCTACCGTCACGCCAGCTACACCGTCCGCGTTCCGGCGGCGCAGTTCGAGACCTTCTTTCAGAAGGCCGGTGCGCTGTGCCATGTGACCTATTCCAACACCAACACCGACGACGTGTCCGAAAGCTACTACGATACCGAAGCCCGGCTGGAGACGGCCCGCATCAAGCTGGAACGGCTGCAGACGCTGCTGGCCAAGGCCACCAGCATGGAGGACATCATCACCATCGAAAGCGCCATCTCCGAGACGGAGTGGGATATCGAGAATCTCAGCGGCACGCTGCGGCACTATGACGCGCTGGTGGACTACGCCACCATCAACGTGGAGCTCAACGAGGTCTATAAGCTGTCCGGGCAGGACGAGGCCGTCACCACCTTCGGCGGGCGGCTGGGCCAGTCCTTCGTCAACGGGCTGAAGGCCGTGGGCAACGCGCTGGAGGACTTCGCCGTGTGGCTGGCGTACAGCTGGGTATGGCTGCTGGTGATCGCGGCGGTGATCGTGGTGGTCGTGCGTATCGTGCGCCGCAAGGGCGGCGGGAAGAAGTTCTCCCTGAAGCGGAAGAAAGCCAAGGCAGAGGACACGGAACCGAAGGAGTGACAAAAAAGATGACCGGCGCTGCCGGTCATCTTTTTTATGCTTATTTTTCCGCTTTCCGCTGGAAGAACTTCACGACTTCCACGATGGGGATGACGCAGAAGGCCAGCGCCAACGCCACCAGATACTCGTTCCACTCCACGCTGGTGAAGTCGAAGGCGGTGGCGATAAAGGGCACCTCGCACACCAGCGTGGTAGCCAGCAGGCTGCCGATGGCGGCGAAGGTCATCATCCTGTTGCGGGTACGGAGCTTCAGGATGCTGCCCCGCTGGGACCGCATGTTCAGGCTGTGGAAGATCTCCGCCATGGACATGGTGACGAAGGCCATGGTGGTGCCGTCGGGGCTGAGACCGTTTGCCGGGATCTCCCACACACCGGACTCCATGAAGTGGCCGATGAAGAAAGCCGCGATGGTCAGCGCCGAGATCACCAGACCCTGATAGGCCACGTCCACGCCCATTCCACCGGCGAAGATACCGGCCTTGGCGTCACGGGGACGGCGGCGCATGATGGCAGGCTCCGCCTCCTCCATGCCCAGCGCCAGCGCCGGGAAGCAGTCGGTCACCAGATTGATCCACAGCAGGTGTACCGGCTCCAGAATGGTGAAGCCCAGCAGCGTGGCCACAAAGATGGAGATGACCTCGCTCATATTGGAGGACAGCAGGAACTGGATAGCCTTGCGGATGTTGTCGTAGATGCGGCGGCCCTCCTCCACCGCACCCACGATGGTGGCAAAGTTGTCGTCGGCCAGCACCATATCCGCTACATTCTTGGTGACGTCGGTGCCGGTGATACCCATGCCCACGCCGATATCGGCGGACTTGATGGAGGGCGCGTCGTTGACGCCGTCGCCGGTCATGGCGGTCACGTATCCGGCATTGCGCCATGCGTTGACGATGCGGGTCTTATGCTCCGGCTGCACGCGGGCGTACACGGCGATGTGGGGGTACTCCTTCTCGAACTCCTCGTCGCTCATGGCGCTGAGCTGCGCGCCGGTGATGGCTTTTTTGTCCTCGGTAAGGATGCCCAGCTCTCTGGCGATGGCCACGGCGGTGTCGATATGGTCGCCGGTGATCATGATGGGCCGGATGCCCGCCTGACGGCACTCCTCGATGGCAGCCTTTACCTCCGGGCGCACCGGATCGATCATGCCCGCAAGGCCCAGGAAGCACAGGTCGTGCTCCAGATCATCGGCCTCGAAGGAGGTCGGCTCCGTCTCATATACCCGCTGGGCGGCGGCCAGCACACGCAGAGCCTTGTCGGCCATGGCCTTGTTGGCGGCCAGGATCTCAGCCCGTTTTTCCTCTGTCATGGGACGCACCATGCCGCTGTCCCAGAAGCTGGTGCAGCGCTCCAGCACCACGTCGGGGCCGCCCTTGGTAAACTGGACATAGCCACTGTCGGTCTTATGGACGGTGGACATCATCTTGCGGCCGGAGTCAAAGGGGGCCTCGCCCACACGGGGCAGCTCGTTCTGCAGCCGGGGCTTGGGCAAGCCGCACTTGGCGCTCCACGCCACCAGCGCCGCCTCGGTAGGCTCGCCGGTGACGGCGCCGTCCTCCGCCAGCGCGGCGTCGGAGCACAGGGCCATGGCGGTGGCGGTACGGTCGCGGTCGGTGCCGTAATCGTCCACCACGGTCATTTTATTCTGGGTCAGGGTACCCGTCTTGTCGGAACAGATGATCTGAGCGCAGCCCAGCGTCTCCACGGCGGTCAGACGGCGGATGATGGCGCTGCGCTTGGACATATTGGTGACGCCGATACTCAGCACCACCGTCACCACGGCGGCAAGGCCCTCCGGAATGGCGGCCACCGCCAGCGACACGGCGATCATGAAGGAGTGGAGCACCACGTCCAGCGTGAACGCACCGGCACGCAACAGCTGCACACCGAAGATCAGCACGCAGATCACCAGCACCAGCTTGGTAAGGATGCCGGACAGCTGGGTCAGCTTGATCTGCAGGGGTGTCTGGCCCTCCTTGGCGTTGGCCAGCGCGTCGGCGATCTTGCCCATCTCGGTATCCATGCCGGTCTGGGTCACCACCATGCGGCCGCGGCCATACACCACGGTGGAGCCCATGTAAACCATGTTCTTCCGGTCGCCCAGCGGTACGTCGTTGGCGTCGTCCCGCAGGTGGATCAGGTCGATGAACTTGGTAACGGGGACGGATTCGCCGGTCAGGGCGGCCTCCTCCACCTTCATGCTGGCGCTCTCCAGCACGCGGCCATCCGCCGGGATGGCGTCGCCCGCCTCCAGCAGCACTACATCTCCCACCACCAGCTCTTCGCTGCGGATGGTGACGGTCTGGCCGTCACGCAGCACCTTGCTGGTGGCGGCGGCCATCTGCTGTAAGGCTTCGATGGCCTTTTCCGCCTTGCTCTCCTGATACACGCCCAGCACGGCGTTGACGATCACCACGAAGAGAATGATGATCACGTCGGCAAAGCTCTCGTTCTGCACCACCGCCAGCACGGCGCTGATGGCGGCAGCCACCAGCAGAATGATGATCATGGGATCGGCCATCTGCTGGAAGAACCGCTTGATAAGGGAATCCTTCTTGGCCTCCGCCAGCTTGTTCCTGCCGTTTTTGGCAAGGCGCTCCGCCGCCTCGGCGGAGGTCAGACCCTGCTCACGGGAGTCCACATCCCGCAGCACGGCGTCCGCTTGTTCCAGATAATGCTTCATATTGTCCTTCCTCCTGAATACGGGTAGTTTGCCCCGATATGCACAAAAAAGCGAGATTCATGTACAGGAACGCTGTACATGAGTCTCGCTGTCTAAGGTTAAGCCAGACGTTTCCGTCATGCATGTTGACTTAACTCGCACCCGCAGGTGCGCAACTACTCCCCCATGAAATACACAGGATTTAATTTGTATGGTGTAGTATATCAAATCTTTTCCCGGATTGCAAGGGGGAATTTGAGATGATCCGGCATTTTGTGTGTGGCGCTTCGGTTCGCGGAAAATTTTTGCAAAAAGTGAAGGATCATGAAACCTTTTCCGGAAAACAGCGTCTATATAAGTAGAGAGATAAATAAATCGGCGGTTCAACCGTTGGTCGGTTGTCACGGCGGCGATCCTGGCATAGAATAGAGGTGCGGAGAACGGGAAAGGAGCTTGGTGATGAAGCGGAAAATTTTTCTGGTGCTGTTGACATTAGGCATGGCGCTGACGCTGCTGGGCTGCGGCGGCGGGGAGCTTCGTGCGGTGGAGCGCTGCGCCCGGCAATACTTGCAGGCTTTCCAATCTGAGGGGATCGCAAAGGCCGTGGAATACTGCCACTTCGAGGTCAGCGAGCACCATACTCAGGACGCGCACCGGAACCTGTATATCCGTTCCGGCTGCGCCATTCAGGATTACCGCATCCAGCGCATCGACAAGATCAACGACGGGCTATATGCCCTGACGCTGGAGCTTCAGGATGTCAGCGGCCAGCGGAAGACCGTCTATAACTTTGTGGGCCGCATCGACGGCGCCTACCGCTATATCAACGGCGTCAGCCACATTCCGGAGTCGCTGCGCGGCGGCTTCACGCCGGAAGCCTACCGCACCGTGGATACCGGCGCGGTCATCGTCCGCAAGCTTGGATAAGCCACGGCGCAGGGAGCATCCATCCCTGCGCCGATCATTACAGAAAAAATTACCATCCGTCAAAAATGCATATCAGTCCGACATGGGGGAAATCTAGCATTGCGATACCCAATCGACAAGCATTTGCTTGATCAACGCAAGAAAGGAGATTACACTCATGTCTGCTAAGAATACCAACAAGCTGAACGTTCCCGAGGCTCGTGCCGCTATGGATAAGTTCAAGATGGAGGCTGCCAACGAGGTGGGCGTCAACCTGAAGAACGGTTACAACGGCGACCTGACCTCCCGTGAGGCCGGCTCCGTCGGTGGCCAGATGGTCAAGAAGATGACGCCCATACGAACGATGAGTTTTGTGAGAGCAGACAGGACAAAGCTGGGACACGAGGTTGAGGTGCGGTACATAGCAGGGATCACAATGTAAAGAAACGCACGAGCCACCTTGTAGCTTCTTTATTACCTATTATTGAAAAGCTACCAATCAAAAGCAACTGAATCAACAAGCGAACGAACGAGAAATCCATGAAAGGTGTTTTTAGGGTGCCTGTAAATTGAATACACCTAAGGAATGCGCGGATAGCCTTCAAAAAATCTTCCAAGTGTATTCCCCCTTCAACAATACGTTCTCGCTTGTACGTTTTGAACCTCTTTTGGTCTAGTGAGTCAGGAGGGAGGCCATCTGACCCAATTGTATTTTGACATATTTTGAGCTATGGGAATAGTCCCCTCTTTCTACCATTCTTTCCATGTAGAAAGAGGGGACCTGCTCAGTTATTCAATCGTGCGGTGTGAAAATTCGCCCAAAATTCACGCTTTTCGTTCACTCACGGGAATGAAATTCACTTTTCTACAGAGAGAAGCCATTCGGTACGAATAACTACGGCTTTTGCCTCGAAGCACTTGCGGAAGATGCTTTCGTTTTGATACACGCAGCGAATTCCTGCGCCTTTTTCCAGTCATGAGCTATCAGAGAAGCTGTTGGCAAACAAGACCAGCGATATGCTATGAGACCACAAACGACTGAGCAGGCTCAGAAGCGCAAAAGCAACTCCGGAGCCTGCTCTTATGAAGAGGTTTATACACACCCGATAGTGAGCAATATGTTGGCGTATGTGCGCTGCTCACCGGTGCTGATGGCCAAAGCGATCCCGTCACAGGCGTCATAGAACGCCTGCCGGCTATGGCCTTCCAAGGGCAGATCGCTCAGACGGCGGCGGAAGTCCGAAAAGATCTCCGGCTCTTCGCCGTCTTCCCGTGTCATCACCTCGGCCCGCTCAAAGGGAACTACGCCGCACAGTGCCTCCAGTACCTCTGTCACGGTGGGACAGCCCCGGCGCAAGCCCAGATAGACCTTCGCCGCATTGCCGGTTTTTTCTGCCAGCGGGTAATTTCCGTCCGCAATGAGTATTTTGCTGCCATGGCCGCACCGTGAAAGCACGTCCATGATCTCAGGGTGGATACAGGTGGTTTTCAGCATATCAGACCTCCGCTTTCTCGTTAGACCGCAGCTGCCCCAACGTTCCGCCGGGATGCCAGCGGACGTATTGCTGCGGCGTCACATCTGCGTCAGATTGCAGGAGCACGCTCAACGCTTGCAGAACCACTGTTTCTGCAAGAATAGACATCCGAGGTGCGCGGTTCAGCGGCCCGCCCTCGTTTTCTACTGCCGCCAACAGATGTACATCGCTCTGTTGGGCCAGCCAGGACGTCTCGTGGCCGGTCACGCCGATAATACGGCAGCCATTGGCCTTTACCGCCGCCACCGTCGCTTTCATTTCAGCCGTCTCGCCGCTGTTGGAGATAAAGATCACCACATCGCCGGGTACGAGCTGACCGCAGGAACCGTGGACGGCCTCTGTCCCGTGCAGAAAATAAGCCGGCGTGCCTGTGGAAGAAAACAGGGATGCCAGATAGCCCGCCAAATGTGCCGGTTTCCCGATACCGGAGATGTGCAGCCGGTTCCCGTCCCGCTTCGCGGCACGGATCAGCTCCGCAGCCCGCTCCAGTGCCGGATAGTCCAGTGTTTCCACGACCTCCTGCATCTGAACCTGCACACTTTGACAGAAGTATTCATAATCTTTTTTACACTTGTGTTCCATAGTCACTATCTTCTCTCCTTCAAGTTGACCGCAGCACGATATTACTCCAGAACGGACAGATCCAGCCCGGACCGCTCCGCCCTCTCTTTGACCTCCGCAAAGGTAGGCAGCGAGGGCATTGCGCCCAGCCGTGAGACGGTCAGCGCCGCCGTATTGGCCGCAAAGGAGAGCGCTGTTTTCTGATCCGCACCGGCACAAACTGCAAAGCAGAACGATGCGACAAACGAGTCGCCTGCCGCCGTCGGGTCTGCTGCCGTGATGTCCTTGACGCAGGGGCAATAGAGGAACTCCTGCCGGTTTAGCAGTACCGCACCGCCGGAACCCAGCGTGATAATCACGTTCTCCACGCCCTGCTCCAGCAGTTTCTGTGCCGCACGCCGGGCATCCTCCATATCCGGGCGGCCATCTTCGTTTTTGATGTGGATGCCCGTCATGCTCTCTGCCTCGTGCTCATTGGGGGAGATATAGGTCAGCCGCGCCAGCAGCTCCTTCGACAACGGCGCACTGGGGGCAGGATTGAGCATGACTGGAACGCCCCTCTCATGGGCGTAGCGGCAGACCAGCTCGTTGATCTCCATGGGGATCTCCAATTGCAGCACCACCATATCGTACTGGGCGATCTCATCCTTCAGGAATGCGACATCCTCCGGGTGGATGGCCATGTTGGCGCCGGAGATAACGATGATCCGGTTTTTCGTAGATCCATCTGCCGCTTTTTCGAGGATAATGACGGAGCAGCCTGTGTTTTCCCGGGCATCGCACATAACGTGTTGGGTATTCAGCCCGGCCTTATGGCAGGCGTTCAGCATTTCCTTCGCGTTGCTGTCGCAGCCCACCTTGCCGACCATAGTTACATCCGCGCCCAGCAGGCTGGCCTGCACCGCCTGATTTGCGCCCTTTCCGCCAGGCGCTTTATGAAAATCATCGCCCAGCACCGTCTCCCCCTCTGCGGGGAACACGCTGGTCGTCGCGATCTGGTCGAGGACGAAGCTGCCGACCACCAAAATGTTGGGTTTGTGCTTCATAACTGAACCTCCGTGTTATACTGCGGGGACTGTTTTATATTCCGCCTCTTCCAGTGCTTTCATCAGCGCCGCAGTGTCCTCTGCCGAGACTTCCTCCATGGGCTTGCGCATCCGGGCAGTTTCGATAATGCCCCATTGCTTCAGGATCGCCTTATAGCAGCCAATGTTGTTCTTGGCGCACAGAATGGCATTGAGCACGTTTGTCTTGCGCTGCAAACGCGTGGCAGAAGCCCAGTCATTGCGGGCCATGGCCTCACGCACAGCCACATAATGCTCGGACACGATCATGGCGTTGCCGGAGATGACACCCTTGCCGCCTACGGCCACTACCGCCTCATACAGATGATCTGGCCCGACCAATACGTCAAACGCACCGTCGCGGACAGTCATCAGCTGCTGCAGCCGTGTCATATCGGGGTAGCTGTACTTGACACCCACCACATTGGGGCAAGCCTGCGCCACACGCTCCGCCAGAGCAGGCGTGATGTCGTTTACCGCGTTCTGAGGGATACCGTACATATAGATGGGGAAATCTGCGGGAACGCTGTCCGAGACTTCTTTGTAGTAGGACAGCAGCGCGTCGTCCGACAGCTGGAAATACCACGGCGTCACCACGCCCACGCCGTCCGCACCGCAGGCAGCAGCATGCTGGGCCAAGCGAATGGTACTGGAGGTGTTCGCTGCGCCGACCTGCGCAAAGACTGGCACGCGGCCTGCGGCCTGCCGTACCACTGTCTCCACCACCAGAATGCGCTCGTCATCCGTCAGGTAGGCCATTTCGCCAGTCGTTCCGCAAGGATACAGGCAGTCCACACCCTTGTCGATAAGAAAATCCGTAAGACGCTGGAGGGACAAAACATCTACATGGTCGTCCTCGGTCAGCGGCGTCACCATGGGGATCACAACACCATACATTCTTTTCATATTCATGCTCCTCCTTCAGTCAGCTTTTTGCCGTCTCGTCGGCCACAAATCTGCCGATCCTGCGGATGCCCTCGCAGATGTTTTCCATGCTGGTCGCATAAGAGATGCGTACATAGTTCTCGCAGTCCGGACCGAAGCCTGTACCCGGCACAAGGCCCACATGGTAGTTTCTCAGTAGCTTAATGGCAAAGTCCGCTGCCTTCATGCCTGTACCCGTGATGTTGACGAAAGCGTAGAACGCACCCTGTGGTTTTACGCAGGACAGGCCCGGGATCTCGTTGATCATACGGTAGACCACGTCGCGGCGCTCCTGGAAGGAAGCCACCATCATGTCCAGATACGGTTGGGTCTGCTCACCACTCAGGGCCTCTATGCCGGCCCACTGCACCGCTGTGTTGACGCAGGAGCAGGAGTTCTCATTGATCTTGCCGATGGCCTCGATCAAATCCGCCGGACCGGCCACATAGCCCAGCCGCCAGCCAGTCATGGCATAGGTCTTGGAGAAGGACTGGATGATAATGGTGCGATCCTTCATTCCGTCGATCATCGCGGGACTCCAGAACTTCATGCCGTCAAAGATGATATTATAGTACACCTCGTCACTGACAAGGTACAGGTCATGACGGGTGACAAAATCACACAGCGCCAGCAGATCCTCATATTGGATCACTGCGCCGGTGGGGTTGTTGGGGGAGTTCAGCAGCACAGCCCGAGTCTTGTCCGTCACCGCCGCCTCCAGGTCTTCGATACGGTAGGTGAAATTGTTCTCCTCCCGCAGCGGAACGCGAACTGACTTACCGCCGGCCAGCACCGGATGATTCGGATGGTTGGACCAGGCCGGGTCGCCCACGATCACCTCATCGCCTTCGTCCAGAATGGCCGCGAACGTCAGGCGCAGACCATCCATGCCGCTGTTGGTGA
This sequence comes from Bacteroidaceae bacterium, assembly GCA_963593515.1. Taxonomy (GTDB): domain Bacteria; phylum Bacillota; class Clostridia; order Oscillospirales; family Oscillospiraceae; genus Vescimonas. The sequence goes on along the minus strand of CAVBAZ010000066.1, from coordinate 5,063 downwards.
TGACGATCTCTGTGGACGCATCGTAGTGCTTTCCGTAGATCTGCTCCATCTTTTGAGAGACGGCCTCCTTCAGCTCTGACAGTCCCGCGTTGGGCGCGTACTTGGTCTTTCCCTCCGCGATAGCGCGGATGCAGGCCAACGCCACATTGGGGGGTGCGATAAAGTCAGGCTCTCCCACGGTAAAGGAGATCATATCGTCACAGGTCTTGGCGATCCGCTCCTGTTCCTCCAGAAACAGACGGATCATGGAACGTTCCAAGCAGGCTCCTGCTCTTGAAATCTTTTTCATAGTCGTAAGTGCTCCTTCAAGTTATGTTCTGTCTCTGTCAGACCACCACGATGGGCAGCCGGCAGGAGAAGCCGTAAAACAATTCACCGGAACACAGGCCGGACGCCTGCTCCAATTCTTCCACCGGGATCTCCCGCTGACCTTGGCGGCCCAGCAGCACCGCTTCGTCGCCCACGGCAACACCGGAAATATCCGTTACATCAACCATGATCTGATCCATGCATATCGTGCCCAACACCGGTGCGTATTCGCCGTGGATCAGCACACGGCAGCGGTTCAGCAGCGTTCGGGTGTAGCCGTCCGCATAACCGATGGGCAGGGTAGCGATCACGCTTTCTCGCTTAGTGACAAACTTCCGCCCGTAGCTGATGGCCGTTCCGGCGGGGACGGTCTTCAGGTGGATGACCTTACACTTCACCGACATGACTGGCTTGACCTTCACCGTCTCGTGGTCGTGTACGCAGGCCGGATAGCAGCCCCAGACGATCGTGCCCGGGCGGACAGCTTCGTAGAATACTTCTGGTAGGCGGAAGATGGACGGGCTGTTGGCCGCCGTGCGCAGCGAGATAGAAACGCCAGCCTTCGTCAGCTGCTCATAGAACCAGTCGAAGCGCTCTTTTTGCAGATAGGTATACGTCAGATCTTCCAGATCCGCCGATGAAAAGTGGGTCATCAGGCCGAAAATGGAAACATTGGGCAGTTCCGAGATCTTCTTGACTTCCCGGACAGATGCCTCTTCCGGCAGGAAACCGATACGCCCCATGCCGGTATCCACCGTGATCATCAGATTGATATCTCGCTTCTCTTCGCAGCCGATGCGAGAGTACACCTCTGCCTCCTGAAGCTCGGAGATCAGCGGGACGACGTTCAGCCGAACGGCGGCGCGGGCCAGCTCCTCCGGGATCAGCCCCATCATCACGATGGTGCAATCCACACCTGCATCCCGCAGTTCTTTGGCTTCTGCCAGCGTAGCTACTGCCAGCATATCCACACCGCAGTCCAGATACGCCTGCGCTACCTCTTTCGCGCCGTGGCCGTAGGCGTTAGCTTTTGCCACGCCGATGATCCGACTGCTGCCCACCCGCTGCTGCACCGCACGAATGTTGTCCCGCAGCCGTGTGCCGTCGATCTCGACCCAGGCCGTTCTCAGAATGCTCTCATAGTCAAACACAAATTGTTCCTCCCGTTTCTTAGTGATGAAGGATTACGGACAGGAACTGTTTCAGGCGCTCGTCCTCGGTGTCCTCGAAGAACGTCTTGCTGTCGGTATCTACCCGGATCTTTGCACCCTCCAGGAAGCACACCCGGGAGGCAACCTCACGGGCAAAACCCATTTCGTGGGTCACGATGACCATGGTCATACCGATCTGGGACAAACGACGGATGGCGTCCAGCACTTCCTTAATCATCTCGGGATCAAGGGCGGAGGTGGGTTCGTCGAACAGCATCAGATCGGGTTCCAGCATCAGTGCGCGGACGATGGCCACACGCTGCTTTTGCCCACCGGACAGCTGATGGGGGTATGCGTCCAGCTTATCCGCAATGCCAAAAACCTCCAGATACTCCTTCGCTTTCTGCAGCATCTCGTCCTTGTTCTTTTTCTGTGTCTTTACCGGCGCGATCAGCAGATTGTCTTTCACCGTCAGGTTGCTGAACAGGTTGAACTGCTGGAACACCATGCCGATGTGCTTGCGGATCTCGCGGATATTTCTGTGTGTGACCTCCTGACCGCGGTAGATGATCTTACCGCTGTCGATCTTTTCCAGACCATTGATGGTACGCAGCAGCGTACTCTTGCCGCCGCCGGACGGACCGCAGAGCACCACGACCTCATGCTCATAGATATCCAGGCTCATGCCGTCCAAAACGGTGAGACTGCCGAATTTTTTCGTAACATCCTGAAGGGATACAACGATGTTGTTATTCTCAGACATATTTATCACCCATAATCCTTTTTACAACGGTACGCTCCAGCCGCTTGCCCAGCCATGTCAGGAAGTGGCACATGATGAAGAAGATCACCAGAATGTACGCATAGATCTCCAGCGGATAGGAGTACTTGGGAAGCAGCAGCTGCGCACGGCGCAAAACATCCATACAACCGATGGTGGCCGCCACAGACGTACCCTTGACCAGCATGACGATCTGGCCTATCAGAGCGGGGATCGTCACCAGCATGACTTGAGGCAGTACGATGTATACAATGGTGTGTATCAGCGGCAGGTTCAGCGCTTTGGCCGCTTCCCACTGGCCTTTATCCACCGACAGGAAGCCGCCCTTGACGATCTCCATCATATACGCACCCTCCACCAAAGAGATGGACAGCACGGAGATCCAGAACTGCGTGCCACGTACCAGCGTAGCGTAGAAGAAGAGCAGTACAATGATGGTAGGGATACCGCGGCACACTACGGCGTAAAGGCCCAGAATCTGGTCTACCACCGGGATCTTCAGGCTGCGGATCGTACCGAACACGATACCGATCAGCAGGGAGAACAGCAGACATGCACCGATGAGCTTCAGCGTCATGGGCATACCCTGCCCAAGCATCGTTTTGACAACGATAATATAGCGATCCTGCATTGTCATACGGCGCATGCCTCCTTCCCTTCGTCACTGATCTCCGTGCGATCCGATGTGCTGCGGGCGTTGTTCTTGGCCTTGACGATACGGCGAATACCCTGCACGATCAGGAACAGGATCAGGTAGATCCCCGCACCGACCAGATACGATGTAACGGGGTTAAAGCTATAAATGTTGACCTGATTGCACTGATAGGTCAGCTCGCAGATGGTGATCCACATCAGCATGGACGTATCCTTGATGATAATGGAGATCATGTTGATGAGGGAGTCCAGTACCTTTTTCAGCGCCTGCGGGATCAGAAAATAGATCATTGTCTGGAACTTGCTGAAGCCCAGTGCATAGGCGGCCTCGCTTTGTCCCGCGTCGATGCTTTGCAGACCGCCGCGGACGATCTCCGCCACGAAAGCGCCATCGTTCAGCACTAAGGCGATAACGCCCATCATTCCAGCAGGTACACTTACATAGCGCGAAACGCCGTAAAACAGAAAATACAGCTGCACCAGCAACGGAGTTTCGCGGAAAAAGCAGATATAAGCTCTGACGATCGGCCCGAGGATTTTCGGCTTGCGGAAGCTAAGCGCGCCTATCAGGATGCCCCAGACCATTGCGATTACGATCGCGATCGCTGCGTATTTCAGCGTGAGCAGCGTGCCGCTCCAAAAACGCGGCCAATACGCAACGACGATACTCCAATCAAAAGACATGGTATGTTCCTCGCTTGGTAGATTTGCGACGTTTTACATTTCGGTCCGCCGCATAAAACCAACTTGTCCTATTCTTCACTTGGTTTCCCTGTGCCATGGAAAACTGCGGCGGGGGAGGCGGTAAGCCTCCTCCGCCGCAGGCGTTTTGTCAGTTACTGCGCTGTTCGATCAACTGCGCACAGATTAATAGGCAACACCGTAGATGTTGGGTTCCCACTCAAAGCCCATCCACTGCTTATACAGGTCGGCATAGCCGCCAAAACTCTTCAGCTTGGTCAGGTAGAGGTTGAATACTTCAACGGTCTTGTCGCCGCTGGCGAAGGCAAAGCCGTAGAGCTGCGCGTCACCGCGCTCAGGCAGCAGACGCAGGTCGGGGTTGGAGTTCATCGGCCCGGCAAAGACGATGCTGTCGTCCATAGAAACGTCGATAACGCCAGACTTCAGGGATTCCTGCCAAGTACCCAGAGGCAGCACCACGATCTCGGCATCGGGGAACTGCTCCTTGATGATAGCCTCATAGACAGAGCCGGATGCAATGCCGAACTTGACGCCGGGAGCCTTCAGATCTTCCACACTCTGGAAGGAGGAATCCTTATCCACGATCCACATGGAGTAATCCACCAGCCAGGGATCAGAGAAGTCAATGGCGGCCTCACGGTCGAGACGCATATTCATGTTAGCTGCGATGAAATCCACTTTGCCGGTGTTGACGGCTGCCAGCATCGCGGACCACTCCAGCACTTCCCACTTAATGGTAACGCCCAGCTGATCTGCAAAATCGCGGACCATATCGGGAATAAATCCAGTAGGTTCACTTTCGCCGGCCTCCGTGAAGATGATATTCTCAATGGTAGGGTCGATACCGACGGTCATATAGCCATTGGCCATAATGCGCTCGTAGGCATTCTGGGTCGTCGTGCCGCCAGTCTCGGAACCGGCATCATTGCTGCCGCAGCCAACCAGACAGGTAATGGTCAGCGCCAGCGCCATAATCAGTGCGAAGGTCTTTTTCATTTCGTGCATCTCCTTTTTGTTCTTAAAATTTCTATTTCAATGGAGACTCCTCCATCAAAAACTTCCACATCTCCACAGGCAGTTCAGAAATCGCAAGCCATGCATTTTTCTGTTACCGATTGAGAGAACATTTTTGAATAGTAGAGCGTTTTACTATTCACGCAACAAGCGTTCTGGATGCACTTTTCGCATACCGAACGCCCGTGCCGTTTTTCTTTTCAAAGCCTGCACACACTATCGCGGCAGATAAGTTCTGGTTCATATATGCTGTTGCTGTCTCGCATAGGGTCTTTCCCGCCGGCCTCAATCATCGCCACCAGCCGCCGGAATGCACCGCGTGTCATCTCATCCACCGGCTGCCGTATCGTCGTCAGACCCGGCGTGATAATGGTGCTGAAATCCAAATCGTCAAATCCAACGATGGACATGTCGCTCGGCACGCGTACGCCCTCCATCTGGGCAAACTTATA
>CAVBAZ010000065.1:0-15780 GCA_963593515.1 Bacteroidaceae bacterium | reverse complement strand
CCTTACCGGAGGTATCGGGGACCTGCTTAACGGTTACAAAAATCTTCATATTCCTAGTACCTCCTTACTTACTGCTTTCGCTTTTCTTGCGGGGCTTGCGGGGGATCAGGTGGTTGGCGATGACGACTTTCTGAATCTCAGAAGACCCCTCGTAGATCTCCGTGATCTTGATATCACGGTACATCCGCTCCAGCGGATAATCGTGCATATAGCCATACCCGCCATAGATCTGCAAGGCGGTATTGACGACCTCTCTGCCGAATTGGGTGGCATAAAGTTTTGCCATAGCTGCTTCCTTGGCGAAAGGTTTACCCTCCTGCTCCAGGCAAGCCGCACGGTAGATCAGAAGCCGGGACATATCCAGCTTGCAGGCCATTTCCGCCAGATACCATGCAATGCCCTGATTGGCATTGATCGGCTTGCCGAACTGCTGACGCTCGCCGGAATAGGCCAGCGCATGCTCGAAAGCGGCAGTCGCAACGCCCAGTGCCTGTGCGCCGGTACCGATCCGAGCGGCATCCAGCGTACCCAGCGCGAATTTCATCATTTTTCCGGTTCCTGCCGTGCCGCCCAGCATACGGCTGGCCGGTACGCGCACATCTTCAAAGACAACTTCGGCAGTGGGAAGACCGCGGATGCCCATTTTGTTCTCAACTTTGCCGATGCTGACACCGGGCGACTTGGCATCTACGATGAAACCGTTGAACCCCTTTTCGCCCGCATCCTTATCTGCGATCGCAACCACCAGATGGTAGTCGGCGATGTTGCCCGCGGTAATAAAGCACTTGCTTCCGTTGATGATGTAATCGTCACCATCCCGGACGCTGGTGGTATGAATTCCGGTGGCATCGCTGCCCGCATCCGGCTCGGTCAGGCAGAATGAACCGATGGCTCCGTCATTGAGCACTTTGGGAATGAACTCCAGCTTCTGCTCCTCTGTGCCGAACTTCTCGATGAATGTGGGAAAACCGTGTCCCAGCAGCGCATAGGTGGCGCCATGTGTCAGGCTGGCTTTGCTGAGTTCCTCGATCACGATCATTTCGGCAACGGGGTCGTGTCCAACGCCGCCGTACTTTTTGTCATGATTCACACGCAGAAGACCGACGTTTGCCATTTTCTTCCATGTGTCAAACAGAAACTCGTGATTTTCGTCAAGCGCGGCGGCTTCCGGTTCACACACCTCCGCAGCGAACTGCGCTGCCAGCTTGCGTAAAAGCTTTTGCTTTTCGGTATAGTTAAAATCCATGCTGTTGTTCCTTTCTCGTTATTTTACGATCTCACGCTTATAGTAATCCTGAATCGCATCTTCACTGAAATGCAGAGAGCGCAGGACTTCGGCTGTGTTTTCTCCGAGGCGGGGGCCTGCTTTGGGTTCGGCGGTATCGGCTTCGCCCAGAATGACAGGGGGTGAAGCAATGACGGAATCCCGTCCGTCATCGTAGTGGATCGATCGGATAAAGCCGTTTTCCAATGCCTGTGGATCAGAGAGCGCATCCTTGAAATGATTGATGTTATCGTGTGCAATGTCCGCCGATTCCAGCATAAGGTTCCATTCCGTGCGGGTGTGCTGCGCAAAGGCCCTGTCAAAGAGCGCAATCAGCTCGCGGTTATGCAGCTTTGCCTGCTCGATGGTATTATACCGGGGGTCGTCGATCAGATCCTCGCGGCCGATCAATTTGCAGAACGGAGCAAAGTACCGTTCATATTGCAGCACGGACATGTAGAGCCATTCGCCATCCTTGCAGCGGAAGCAGTTATTCAGCGGTACGGTCGCGTTCTCGCGGGTGCGGGGATATTCGGCTCCATGGTAGACAGACTGCATGACAACACCGTGGGCCCAAATGCTCTGGCCATACAGCGAGATGCTGACGCGCTGCCCTTTCCCGGTTTTCTGCTGCTGGTAAAGGGCGGCGGCGATCCCGCCGGCAAACGCGCTTCCTGCGCTGAGGTCGCCGACGCCGAACGGTGCGTTGATGGGGGCGGCGCCGTTTTCGCTGAAGTCGATCATAGCGCCGCTGCGAGCGTAATAGGCCACCGTATCAAATCCCGCGTGATTGGCGGCCGGGCCCTTTTCTCCAAACCCTGTCAGATGCCCCCAGATAAGATGGGGAAACTTTTCGGATACGCTTTCATAATCCAGTTTCAGCTTGGCCAGTGCCGGTATTCTGAAATTTGTGATCAGCGCGTTGGCAGACGCGAGGAGCCGGTCTATAATATCCCGGCCCTCCGGAGTTTTCATGTCGACAGCAATAGACTTTTTTCCAGCATTCAGCATATCGAAGTGCGGGTTCATGCCTTCATCGCTGGGGACGCCGAAGCTCTGCCCAGATGTGCGGGCCGCATCACCGCTCTTCGCTTCGACCTTGATGACCTCAGCGCCCCAGTCAGCCAGAATCTTTCCGCAGCTGGGGCATGCCCCGTGGGTAGACATGTCCACGATCCTTACACCGTCTAAAGGCTTTTCCATATCTGTATCCTCCTTGATTGCAGCGATCCCATTACCTGCCTGCGAAAACGGGCTTGCGTTTTTCGAGAAATGCCTGCACGCCTTCCTTGGCGTCCTCTGTCTCTACCAGCGCTCCCGCGATCTCGCTCTCAAGCCGGAGGCCATCCTGCAAACTCATTTCCAGCCCACTGTTTACACATTCCTTGCAATAGCGCACAGCGACAGGCGCTTTTGCTGCAATATCCTGCATAAACGCGATGGCCTCATCCAGCAGGTGCTCCGGCTCACAGACGCGGTTGACCAAATGCAGCTCCAAAGACTCCTGCGCTGTGAGCTTACGGCCGGTAAACAGCAGCTCCTTCGCCAGCACAGCGCCGATCTGACGTGGAAGCCGCTGCGTTCCGCCATAGCACGGGGCAACGCCCAGATCGATTTCCGGGACGCCCATCTTTGCGGTGGCGGAAATAAAGCGCAGGTCGCAGGCCAGAGCAAGCTCCATGCCGCCGCCGAGGGCATAGCCGTTGATGGCACACAGAACGGGCTTCGGCATCGCCTCGATATAGTTCATCAGATGGTGCGCCTTCTGTGACATGGCAGTGGTTTCCGCGCCGGGACGGTCGACAGAGATCTCCGCAATATCGCTGCCGGCAGCAAAGGCTCGACCACTGCCGGTAATAATGATGCCCCGCACCTCCGGATCGGCAGACAGCGCTTGCAGCGCGGCAAAAAGCTCTTCCTTTGTCTGCATCCGCAATGCGTTGAGTACCTTGGGACGATTGATGGTCAGCACAGCGACAGCGCCGTGCTGTTCCAATAAAATGTCATTGAATTGTTCCATATTTGCGCCTCCTTTTTCTTTATCATATCGCGAAGATACATTAAATTCAAACTCATTATTTTCAATATACATTGACTTTTTGTTCAGCATATGATTAAATGGCAGTGAGGTGATTTTATGCAGGATCGAGCCTTGGAATATATCCAGATGATCGCGAAATACAACAGCATTCTGAAAGCGTCCGAAAAGCTGTATGTGACACCGTCCGCACTAAGCAAGTATGTTCAGAAGATCGAGAATGAGTTGGGTGTAAAGCTTTTTGACCGAATGGGGAAGGGCTTTGTCCTGACATATGCAGGGGAGCGGTATCTGGATTGGCAGCAGCGCATCAGCGCAGTCCGGGAGGATATGTATCATGAGCTGCGGGATATCGCGCAGGCCAACAGCGGGCTGCTGCGCATCGGAATACCGTTGAGCGGCGCGGACCTTCTGATGGATGAGGTCCTGCCGCGGTTTTATGAGAAATACCCCAATATCCGGATCGAGCTGCAAGAGGATACCAGCAGCGGCTTGTGGCGTATGCTGGAGGAGAATAAGCTGGATCTAGCCATCTTACCGAATCAGATCCCGCGGAATAATATGGAGATGCGTTTTTTGACACGCAGCTATCCTGTATTGCTGGTGCCGAAAGATTCTGCGTATGTGCGGATGGCGGCACCGCGTGAAGGCGTGCCTTATCCGTGGATTGATATTACGGCCTTGGCGGATGCCAGCTTTATCGCGCCTTTTCCGGACCAAAGCGCGTACTTTCTGTATGAGGAGCTGCAGCGCAGTGGATTTACACCCCGGATCACGCTTCATGCCAAAACCTTTGGCACGATACTGCAATGTATTGAGAAAGGATTTGGTATCACATTGACGCCGGATCAGATGGTCAAATTCAGCCGGATGCGCGATGCCTTTACCATGCTGTCCTATACAAAACAGGACACGCTGGAGGAGGAATTTGTGATCGCCTCCCACAAATCGCACTACCTGGACCGCGCGGCGGAGACCTTCGCCCAAATCTGCCAGGAAGTATATGGTATAGCGGAATAGATAGATAAGGATACCGCCTGCCCCGGCATGGGCAGGCGGTATTCCTGTATGAGGGAAGAAGGAGAAAATCAGAGCACCATCGGGATGACGATACCGGCCAGAATAATGGAAACGATACTAATGGAAACGATGCCGGAGATCAGCATTTTGGGGAGAATATAGTCGGTCAGGCGCTGCTTTTCGCTGTCGTTCATACCGCGCTCCTTGGCGATACCTTCAACGATTCCGACGCTGACCTCGTAGGTGCCGGGATAACCGAACATGCAGGCGAAGCCTACACCGATAGAGAGCCAGGGGTCCCACTTGAAGATCAGACCAAACAGGCTGGCGGCCACCGCCACGCCCACGGCACCCAGCAGGAGCAGACCGAATACGGGGATCAGCAGCTCGCCGAACTCCCAGATCTTCATGGTCAGGAAGGAGGTCAGGACGATCGCATAGGTGCCGGTAGTGATCAGACCCTCAGCGCCTGCGGTTCGCAGGCAGCCGCGATCCACGATGCCAATAGCGCCGCAGAGGATGCCCAGGACCAGACAAGTGATGGAGCTGCTGATGCCGGTGGCCTTCGCCAGCAGGGTGGCGGCTACCGCAACGATACCCAGCCGAGCCAGATGCACATTGGGGATGTTCAGTGATGCGGGGGTCTGAGGCAGCAGGCGGAAATTGATCCGCTTGGCAGCCTTTCCGTCATCCAGCGCCAGCTGGTGCTTACCGGCATTAACGAACCGGACGCCGGCCCGACGCAGGCAGATGCAGGAGATGGGTAGACCGATCAGCATCTGAAGCGCGCAGATCGCGGCAGCCAGTGTGGCGATATCCGGCTGGCCCGCCTCGTTGGCAGCGCCGGTCACCATGATGCAGGCGACCATGCCGCCTGCGGTGGTGGCAGAGGAGGTATAAGCGGCGGCCTTGCCGAACAGTGCGCTGCCCAGCGTGAAGTCCAGGATAATGATACCGGCAACAGAGGCGAGCGCGACCAGTACTGTTTTCCACTCGGCCTTCAGATCATTCAGATCCAGCGTAGAACCTACGTTTACCAGGATGAGAGACATGCCGAAGGCGTTAATGATATTGGTCAGTCCGGAAACATCACACAGATCGGCGGGCAGGATCTCAAGGGTGCCGCCGAAGATGATAAAGATCAGGATCGCAACGACCAACGAGGAAATGATTCCCTTGGTCTTTTTAGAAATAACATCACCGATCGCAAAGCATACAGCAATGGCGGTGAAACACATAACACCAGTCCACATAGTAAAAGCAACCTTTCTTAAAATTTAGAATTGGAAATGCCGATATGGGATTGCTTGTGGCAATGCTTATTGGAATCCGTCTCCGGGCTTCCGCTCCGGGGGAACCATGGTCTTATAAGTGCGGCCATGCAGCATCTTTTGGTGATCAGCCTTTGCTTTTTCGATGATGGAAGGATCTTCCCACATGTCATAGAAGCAGCTGGCGATGCATTTGGCGGCGGTGTGCATGCCTTTGTGCGCGATGCCATTCTTGCCGACAACGGTAGTCGTCCAGCCATGTCCCACAGAGCCAATTGTCGCAGAGACGACGCGGGCCTGGGTCAGCGGCATACAGTAAGAGGCGTCCGCCACATCGCTGGAGCCGCGCGGCGGCTTACGGCGATCGTAATTTATCGTAAGGTCGATGGGCGTCTCGGCGTCAGGAGCCGTACCGCATTTCTTGAGCTTTTCTGCGTAAGCAAGCTCTTCTTCCGTGTAGGAGATCTGGGGCAGAAGAATTTCCAGATTCTTCAGCGTTAGTTCGTCCAGCGTGTCATTCCACAGATAATCCTTGAAGGCGCTGTAAATATAAGGCTCTTCCAGCGTACAGCCGGTCATCAGGGCGGCGCCCTTGGCGCAGTCGATCACGCGGTTATAGAGCTCTTCCATATAGTCGCCGTCAGTGGCACGAACGCAATAGCTCAGTTCGCAGAACGGCTGAACAACATTGGGGGCCGTGCCGCCGGCATTCGTGAAAGCGTAGTGGATGCGGGAGGTAGGCAGCATATGCTCTCGAAGGTAGTTGATGCCGATATTCATCAGCTCTGCGGCGTCCAATGCGCTGCGGCCATTCCAGGGCTCACCGGCGGCGTGAGCGGCGATGCCGTGGAAGCGGACATAGAAGCTCACGCAGGCCAGCATCGTATTATCCATGGTCGTGTCACAGCTGGGGTGCCAGCTCTGCGCGATATCAACATCATCAAAAACGCCAGCTCTTGCCATGAAGACCTTTCCGCCGCCGCCCTCTTCACCGGGGCAGGCATAATAGCGCAGCGTACCGGGGATGTGGTTTTCTTCCATATAGGTCTTGAGAGCGCAAGCTGCCTCCATGCCGCCTGTACCCAACAGGTTGTGACCGCATGCGTGTCCGGAAGTGCCTTCTTCAATAGGACGCTGTTCGCAGATGTTGGCGACCTGGCTCTGCTGCGGCAGTGCATCGTTTTCGCCCAGAATGGCAAACACGGGCTTGCCGGAGCCGGTCTCTGCAATAAAAGCGGTGTCCATTCCGGCTACCGGGCAGGTGATACGAAAGCCTTCCTTCTCCATAAATTCTCTTTGCAGCTTGGAGGATTTATGCTCCTGAAAACGGAGCTCCGCAAAATCCCAGACAGCATCACTAATGTCCTCAAACTCTTTTTTGCGCTGTTCGATTAGTTCCCAGAGTCTTTCTTTTGACATAGATTCATACCTCTCTCTTTAGATGTGCGCTTATCCGGTATGTGCACAATGCCGAATAGCTGTTGGCAGGCAACGTTGCCGAGAGAATTCCCCGTAAAGCAGACGCCTGTGGGCGAAAGCTCTACGCTCTCCAGAACTTTTGAGAGTTTCTATCAGTATCATATATCGCAAGAGAAGAGATTACAAGCTCATTGTTTTCAAGATTTGTTGAACATAAGGTTGATGTACGAAGAGGAATCCCCGAAAAATAGACAAAATCATCTGTCAACAAGGGCAAACACACGTGGCGGCCCGCTTGTTTTTATCAAATGTATGGGTGTAGATGTCCAGCGTGGCGGAGCGCTAGGCGAGACTGAGGCTGCCCGTTGCGTTGCCACATCCGCACCGCCCGAAATCATGAGGCTGCGGCGGTGTGCGTAGGCTGTGGATATTGAGGGAAGGTTGTTCTTCAGGATGCACTTGAACCGCCATGTGAAGGTGGTGGGCATCATGGACAGGCTTGTGCTCTGACGGCGGAACAGAAAGTCTGTTGTTTTAAGATTTCGTTTGTCGTAGGTCTGGTGATGTATTGGCGCTCATGTTGGTACGCTCACAGGAGACTGTGCCGAAACGATTATTATCCGGACACAAGCAAATATGAGAATACGATCAATTTATAAACCTCTGGCGAATTTCGCCAGAGGTTGGCGCGAAGGAAATGGACGTAAAGACGTTGAATTGCTGGGACACAAATGTTTAACAAATAGACACAAACCCAACACAAAGCCCCTTGATCTTCCCTGCGCGATGTTAGCCTAATTTACCAGATATTGGATGGTGTTATGTGTCGGGCTTTTTTAGACTGTAAAACACTGTTGCAGTGTACAGCTTGAAAACTTGTAGTGGGGCAAAACGCTTGCTACCATGCGGGACGCAGCGGCTATGACCGCCTGCGCCGGGCATTACGCAGTTCTTCACACGCAGGAGGTCACTGGTTCGAGTCCAGCAGTCTCCACCAAGAAAACACCCTGATTTTTAACAAATCGGGGTGTTTTTGCAACTTTTTGAAGATGTTTGCCGCGAACGAAAAATGCTGTACGACAAAAATACGACAGTTTTGAAAAAAACATCGCCAGAGAGCATAAAAAGGGGAGCCATTATGGCTCCCCTTTTTATGCTTCTGTGCCGGGTTTTGTTTCCAACAAGACCTTACGCAATGTCTCTGTGCTGGTATGGTCATAGATCTTGGTCAGCATCTTCAGATCGCTGTGGCCCAATAAACGTGCGACCATATAGGGATCGACGCCTTGGGCAATCCATAAGGTGGCTCTGGTGTGACGCAGCTCGTGGGGGGACAGTAGGGGAATCTCTGGGTGCTCTTTATGCAGGCGCTGCATGAAGGGACGGAATACGCGATTTGCCCAGTTGTTGGGGTTGTAGGCCTTGCCCTCGGGACTGTGGATGATGTACTCAGTGGGAACCTCCTTATTTTCTGCTGTAACCGTTCGTGGCGCCTGAGTCAGTCTGAGCCAAAGAGTGTCATCGGTAATGGGCACAGCGCGTTTCCGGAATTTATTTTTTAAGCCATCGCTGCATAGAACTTGTTTGTCTTCGTCAACATCGTGATAGACCACCAACCCCTGTGTAACATGGATACAGTGATTTACTTCGTCAATGTCCTCCCAACGCAGTCCCAGCAATTCGCTGCGGGACAGTCCAGTTTCCAGCATCAGTGCCAGAGAAAGGTCTCCATACTCCTGTGCCGCAGCATAAGCAACATCATATTGTGCTTGTGTAAAAGCATGTTTGTCTTTTACCGTTTCGTATCTGGGGAGCTTAATGCTACGCGTCATAGGGCTTTTGGCACAGAGCTGATTGTCAACGGCGGTGTCGAAGATCAGCTTGAGACAGTTGAAGTCCTTTTTTATCGTTTCCGGCGCATACTTTGTGGCGGCTTCGTTAATATATCGTTGAATGTGCACGGGCTTGATGTCGCCGATTCGCATTTCTCCGAAATATGGAATAAGGTGAGTTTCCAACGGCGCCAGGTATGTGCCAGCGAAGGTGTTCGCTTTGACATAGGGCTTCTTATAGGTGACGAGACATGAGCGCGCCCAAGTGGAAAATTTTTCGTTGCGGAGAACACCGGTGCCGTCCACCATCATTTCAATTTCATAGTTGCGTAGGAAGGTTTCAGCCTTCTTCTTGGCGTCTCGTAAACTTTTTGTACTGTAAAATGATCGACGGATAACTTCGCCGGTAACAGGGTGCTTGCCTAATGATAACTTATATTCAACGCGCTTTTTTTCTTTTGACATGAATAGGCCTCCTCGTATTTCTTTTGAGAATAGGGGGGAGGGTGCCCCTCCCCCGGTAGGGATTTATGCGCTGAGAGCATATGCCCCTTTGGTAAGCCATGCGACAAACGTGATTGTCGGGATCTTGTAAGCCGCGCGATCACCGAGCCGCCAGCAGATACCAAACGGACAGGTTCCTTGCTCGATTGCGGCGCGAAGGCCGGCTTCTTTGATGTGCAGGTAATCAGCGGCGGCGCTGATCGGTATGTACAGGGGGTATTGATCGGCTAACTCACGCAGTGAGGTCAGCTGATTGGCTACGGGATTGATGAAATCTTTTGTCATACGAATATCCTCCTAATTGTAGTTTGTTAGAAATGTGACTTATGCGGCGTTTTTACTGGATACCCGGCGGATCTTCTGGTTTTTGCCGGATCCGAAGGTGATAAACCCCGTATGAAATAGCTCTTTCACCGAGGGGGCGCGGATGGCTTCCTTGTACTGGTTCTGTGTCAGGCCGGTTTGCTCACGAAGCTGTGCCGGGGTGATTTCTTCGCCTTCCGGCACAGCCAGCAGGGCGTTCAGCAGGAGTGCTGTATTAGCCGGACTCCCCTTTCGCTGCCGCGCCGTGGAAACAGCCAGGTGGCAGTCTTCCGGTAGAGTCGGACATTCATCCACCGCGCAGTCGGGGAAGTAGTCCCGAAGCAGCTTCAGCACCGGTCCCGGCGGCTGGGTGAGCCACAGCTCCACCGGGGTTGTATCCCCATGATGGCGGAGACGGGAGCGAAAAGCCATCTGCACCAGATCATGGGCCAGGTAGTGATCCTGCATATCCAGGACGCAAGGCTGCCGCTCCAGCGCCTCAGTGGCGCGGGACAACTCGTCCATGTGGGCGCCGTCCGGGTCGATGGCCAGCGCCCGACTAAGATAGACTCGCGGCTCCACACGTGGCATACCTAGGCAGATGACCGCCGTGGCGTCCCTGAACTCGTTGCTGCCGGCCACGCCGCCGAAGTAGGGGAGACATGGGCCGCTCCCATCAGGCATATTCACCGTGTAGACCAAGCTTCGGCACTCCTCCCCCAGCAGTTCAAGGAGCTGCTGGGATAGGAACTTGTATGTGACCAGCAACACACGACCATGCTTCTGGGCCACCTCCGGCAGCAGCCTTTGCAGCCACAGGACAACCGCCTGTACTGCTCCTGAACGCTGTAGGCCGGTACGGGTCATGCCGATCACGCCATCGCGCTGCACGTGGATGGTCAGCCGTTCGTAGGATTCAGGCAGTTCGGTAGGCAGCAGATCAATGTCCGGGTTCAGCGCCAACTCCGGCAGCAATCCGGCGGTTCCACTGAAGATAAAACTCCTCAGCGGTCCGTCCGACCGGATCGTCTGTAAGGATGGCACGACCACCTCCAGGTTCTTTCCAAAGTGGAAGAACTTGCCGGTCTCCTGAAGGAGAGCTTCGGTCATTCGGACTGCCGGACTGAACGGCGGCGCCTTGTACTTTGTCAGCCACTCCTGTGTTTCACGGAGGGCAGAGCCCGTCATCCCCACATCGCTCAGTTCCTCCGGCGTGAGGATCGCCGCGTCCCGCTTCTCTCTGGAAAGCTGCCCATTCAGCCTGTCAAAAGGGATACGGATCGCGTGATTCCACGAGCCTTGTACCAGCCGTTTCGGATAGCGTATCTCCCATAGCCTACTGTCCCGCAGGGCCAGCAGGTCGTTCTCGGCGGCGTTGATCGTCAGGGTGCTGACCACCTCCTCGCGGACAAGAGCAGGACACTCGTCAATCAAAATCAGAGTGCGGCGGTGCTCTGTACCGTCGGCCTCGCACCAGCTGGTGAAAGGCGTCAGGTCGGGCAGATGCTGGGCAAGCCGAGCATGGAGGAGGATCAGCACCGGCGTCTCAGCAAGGTGCATCATGGCGTTCAAGAGCGGACAGACCGCCGCAGAGGGACAGTCCTTGCGGAGGCAGTCGGCGTAGGTCGCCGCCGTGCCGGCCAGGCACTTGCCTTGCTGCAAATTGTAATCGTTGGTGGAGGAGATCAGGCGGGCCACAGCCGGTTCGCCCGGTTCAAGCCCACTGTTACAGAGATCCTCCAGTTCATCCCCCTCGGCGGTCTTTTCCACCACAACGACGATTCCACCCAACCGCTGGGCGATAGGATCCGACAAGTCGTGGAACACCTCTGCGAACACTGTCAGCAGCGCCCGCAGCAGCGTCGATTTGCCGCCGCCGGGAACGAGAGGGACGGCAAATATGCCCTGACGGCTATCGTCCAGAACCCCTTTTATGATGTCAGACAGGGCCTCCCGCTGGCCAGATAAGTATGTTGAGCCGCGCGTCAAAAAGTAATGATCGAGCGCCTTCATCACCCTGCCGTGGAGGCGCTGGGGGTCATCCACAGTGCGAGGACGCAGTGAGGGAAAGTCCTCCACCCGAACCGCCCGATCAGCCGAAGCAGCGGACGCGGTATCCGCCAGAACCGTTGCAACTACAGGATTTTCCATCAAATTTTACCTCCGATCTTTGCTTCGGGGGCAATATCCTCCCCAGTGGTGGGGAGGATACTGCCGAACTGATTGCCGAACAGCGATGTGAGCTGACTCAGCACCTCATGCGGCAGCTCTGCAAGCGGCAGGCTCAGGCAGGGCAGCTTGTCGGACTGGCCCTGTGGGGCCTGCCCCTTGGCATAAAATGTGTAACGCCAGGAGGTGTCTTTCCCTTCTGTGCGGAGGGGCACCCCGGCCTCCATCAGCGCCCGCTGAAGGTCAACGTCAGCCGGTGCTTCCCCACCTGCGGCGTAAGCCTCGAAGGTCGCGGCACGAGGCAGCGTCAGGCTGGGTGTGGTCTTGTTTACCGTATGAATCCGAGCTATGGTGTCAGCGCGGCCCGGGCCCTCAATGACGTGATTGGCATTGTTGCCGAGGTAAGCTACCAAGAAGCGGTAGAATATCTCGGCTTGGGTCAGGTCGACGGCGCCGTCAGTGGGTGCCCGAGGCCCGTCAGGGTGCAGCCATTCTGCATACTGTACCTCCAGGGCTGTCGCCTCCTCTTCTGTCAGGAGTTCCGCCTTCCGGGCCGCCCAGTCGAGAAACAGGGTGACGAGAGCCAGCGCTGAGATCCAGAGCTCATGCTCGCCGTGAGCCGTCGAGCAGTTATGCCCGCCGCCGTTGGCTCGGATGGCGTCCACCCACCGCTGCGCGTGGCCGCCCTTTTCCAGCCACCGCACAAACCGCCGAATCACTGGCGAAGCGTCCCGAAGGGCCGGAACATCGTCCGGAGACCGATAGGACAGATCGTCTACCGACAACTTCACCACCAACTGACGGTCAGCAGCAGAAGCCGTGATCGGCACGGTCAGCGGCGAGACCTTGAGAACGGCCTGCCGCACCTGGTTGGGTAGGTCAGGGGTGAACGCCACCGCACACCCCGCGAACGGGGCCCAGAATTTTACGCGCGGTCCATAGGACCGCACAGCTTTGCCGCCCACATACTTATAAGTATTGGTTTCCAGCGAGGCGGCGCCTATGCGGATCAGTGGCTGAATTAGCCACGGGCGGCGCAGATGCCAGCCGTCGCCCGACCATTTCTCCGGCCCCTGCACAGCACGGAGGATGTCGCCAATGGAGACGGGAATGCTCAACGCGCCGGTCAGGTGGATGCCGGGTAACGGCCCGGTATGCAGTGACGTATATAGCGGAGAGGCCTGCGCAAACAATGTCAATGAGAGCAGCTTGGCACCCGCTTGGGGTTCGGCAACGTGCTTCGGGAAAGCGAGCAACTGTCGAATTGCCTTGCGAGAGGCTTTCGCGCCCAGCTTGTCCTCTTTCGCGGCCAAGTCGATACGCTCCACGTGCTTGACATTAGCGTCGGTCGGCGATAAGCTACCGGTAGCCGCGTTCATAGCGGCGGTGAAGCGTAACTGGTGCTTGCCCGCGATTTTGATTCTCACATGTTCAGTTTTCAAGGTTCAGCAACTCCTTTTAAAGTTTTTTGATCCGGATCGACTCTATTTAAGCACACCTTGGGCGAACCGTCATTTACTGTGTCCGATTTTAACATTTTTTCACTTCTGCAAACCAAAGCCAAAAATGAAAAATGAACCATATGAAAAAGTTGCATAGAATTGCCTTTAAAAACGAATCCAATATAAAAGGTGGTGTATATATTGCGAAATGACTTTTACAAATTGACACCAAAAGTGTCTTCAAAGAATGATTGCACTGCCATTTACACAGGGCCTTCGCATGACTCACCTGATGCCGCAGTGCTTTCAGACATTCAGGAACGGCAGAAGAATTTTCTTTCTGAATGCTGCGCAGAAAAAGAACCAGGCCCCGAGCGGTATACCTGGCTGATTAACAAAACCGAATTTACTTACCGGTGGCGTTATGTGTACGCCGGGGAGAGCGCCGCAGCAATTCTACAGACCATAGCAGATGAAAGTGCGCTCTTTTTTGACCACGATCTCTCCGCGAAGAATAGATTCCTGAATAAAAGAGCCGCCCCCAATGAGCGCATCAGCGAAGAGATGTATACTGCGTACAGGGATGGTGTATTGGACGGTTTCTATCGTGAGCTGAAGGCAAGGCGAGGGCGGCGGTTTGCTCAAAAATCAAGAAATGCTGCAAAGCGGTTGATGGATCAAATAGAAGCCGAACGCAGAAGGGCAAAGAGAAGTTTGGTTCAGTGGCTCTATTCAGATGCACACATGAAAGTCCCCCGGCGGAACTATGCAGAGCTGAAAAAACGTTATGCAAAAGAAGACCCAAAGGGAAAGGAACCAACGCCGGCACAAATCCGCACAAGAATACGAGAAGAATGGGATATTTATCATGAAGAGCTACTGAGCGACCGGATCTTACAGCAAGAATACCAGCGCCTTTTGGGTGACTCAAAACGCTACATACACTTGGTAGATGACAGCGATTTTCGCCTTGCCTTTTTGCGGCACGTCTTATTGCCGCTTGCCCAGAGGTATAAGGAGTGGAGGCTTTGGAAGGAATACCCGCTGGACGGCTGCGATCCTCTCGCTCACGATATTATCGGGTTTACCGAGCGGATGAGCAGACTACAGGAGTTGCAGCAGTGTGAAAAGGAGTATGCGCTTGATCTGAACGAGGAGCCTTATTGCATACCATTACGCGACCCGACGCAAATAGTGTCACGAGCTCATTTAAGCTCTTGTGGGGCGTCCCTTCCGCCTCTTCTTGACGTAATTCTGGAATTTTACCGGGGGATGGGGCGGACTGAAATCAGTGAAGAAGATAAGGCCAATCTGGCAGCTTATATCCGTGGGATACAGACGTCTGTTACCGAGTGCAACGCCGGTGAAAAGCTGCCGGTCGTGCTGATCTTATGTATCGCCCGCTATAAGCGGCAGCTGTTCAGACCCGCTACCAACCTGAAGGCCTTTTGGGAGGAGCAAGCGGAGTATACACCCTATTTCGGTGGAAGCATCGCACCCAGCCAGCAGCGCTTGCAGTACCTGAGATTGCTTCGTAGGCTGTGCATGCGGCTTGCGTTGAGTGAAAAGGCAACAGCAAGCAACCTCAATACTTTCGTTTGCTTCTTTGGCTGGAAGAAGATGGCTGATGAAGAAATTCAGCAATGGAGAACACTTACCCAGAAGTATGGATATGAGAGTATTCCGGCGGTAGGCGTATCGCTTCGCATGTATGAATACGGGATGGACTGCCTGCCTGCAAGCTATTTCGACCTGTCCTGCCGTTTGATACGGCCACTGAAACAGGAGGCTTTTTTAGAACTGTGCCGTAAAAATGAGGCACAGCTGCGATCTGTCTATCAGATGACAGTAAACGCTATCCGCTTGTTTGCCACACAGTATATAAGCCTCTGGAGTAAAGCGTGGTTCTACCGGGTCGAGCGATATAACACGCTCAAGGAAGAGAAAGAAAAGGCCGGTGATTTTTCGCAGATTTATAAAGCAATCGACTTATCCAAGTTCAGGCTTTTCATAGACACCGCTATACCATATAAAAAAACACGTTCTGTTCAGCAGCCTGGGGATGAATGGTCTTCGCCCATACATGGAAGGGTGCTGTCTCCGCCGGAAATTTCAGCAAAAAGGATCGTGAGGCAAATGTACGGAAGAACTGATGAGGAATGTCAGGAGCTCCGGTTGCTGTTTGCGGAGCTCCTGACGCGAGAGTATATCAGGAATCAGGCGCTGAAGGACTTATTCAAAAAGGCAGACGCCATCTGTGGAACACATACATCAGCCTTTTTCAAACTGAAAAATCTCCAGGGTGGTTTTGCTATAAGAAAGAACCAATAAACAACCCCCTCGGGAAAGGACGACCGTGTGAGGTAAGCATAGGGGCCTGTCGGCCAGACGGATTACGCAGTAAGCAAGGCTGGCCGAACACGGACGTCGTTTCCTGAGAGTACGATAGTATTTGTAGGTGTTTGGTTATTTCCGTGTGTTCTATATACCCTGTGAGAAGAACAAGGCAGGTGGGGAG
>CAVBAZ010000064.1:0-14157 GCA_963593515.1 Bacteroidaceae bacterium | reverse complement strand
CTTTTCTTCAAAATTTTCTTGCATCACCTACTTGACTTCATACCATTGGACTTATCTTGTATCGTTTACCACCGGGCCCGCAGCAAAGGCACGCGCTGTCCGGTGATGCGTTTGGCAATGTTTTCATAGGCCCGCTGGGCGTAGTAATTGATGTCCCGTAACGGGATGCCCCGGTTCAGCGCCAGCGGGATATCGCTGTCCTCCGGGATGACGCCCAGCAGGGGAAGGCCCGCCGTGTCCATGGCGTCGTCGATGGTGCTGTGCAGGGCCTTGAGCATTTTCTTCTGCACCCGGTTCACCACCAGATGCACCTGTCCGGATGGGAAGCGCCGCAGCTCCATAACGGTGCGCTGGGCGTCCCGCAATGCGGCGGGGTCGGTGGTGGTGACCACCACCACACTGTCGGCCACGGCGGTGGCCAGCTGGAAGCCCTGTCCCAGCCCCGCCGGCGCGTCGATGAAGCAGTAGTCGTACTGTTGGCGGATGGCCTGCGCCAGTGTCTGCATGGCGTTCAGGGAGAAGCTGGCGCCTACCGGAGCCAGCGGCGCGGCCAGCAGGGAGAGGTTGGGGTATTTCCGGTGGGGGACGGCGGCCTCCGCCAGCGTGCAGCGGCCCTCCAGCACGTCGGAGAAGTCCATGACGGCGCTGTCGGACAGGCCGAGTGCCAGGTCAAGGTTCCGCAGGGTGATGTCGCAGTCCAGTGCCAGCGTGGTGTGGCCCATGGCGGCCAGCGCCAGCGATACGCAGGCGGTGAAGGACGTTTTGCCCGTGCCGCCCTTGCCGGACACCACGGCGATGATCTTGCCCATGGGGTTCTCCTTTCGTAAGATTGGCAAAAATTTTTGATTTTTGCCAAGTTTTTTCGCGCTTCCGAGCGCGAGGGAGTGTTTCGTGGCTCCGGCCACGAGATACTTTTGCCCGCAGCGGCAAAAGTACCCAAAAGCGCTGCTTAAACCTGCGGTTTAAGAATCCGCGCACGCTATCTTGCGTTGCAAACTTGCGGCCTTTTACCACGCGTTTGCAGGAAATATTTGATTTCGTTGCGTATGACGCATTGACTTTCCTTTTGCGTCGCTGCCGCTTACGTTCTCAACGGTAGAAGCAACAGCGCTGTTCGGCGTAGGCATCAGCGGCAGCGGCGCAGGAGCAGAGGCGATCCTTTTAACCAAAACGAAAAAGGAAATCTTATGCGAACGTGTGGTGGGGACTTACATTCTGGTTTGAGGTGTAGCGCGCCCGGAAGTGAAGAAACCGGAGGTTTCTTCCGGTGCTTTTGCCTACTTTTGTCACTGTTGACAAAAGTAGGTCGCGCCGGGGCGCGAAACACCCCTTACTTCAAGGGTGCTTTCTTCATCCTCGCCCAGGTTCGGGGAAACTGGGGCGGGGTGTCCTTCGCCTTGCGGATGACCACCACGCGGTGGGTCACCTCCGTGCCGGGGATGGTGTAATCCCGGACGGCCTCGAGCTTTCCGCCCAGCTGGCCGATAGCGCCCCGGGCGCTGTCGATCTCGGCGTCGCTGTCTACGGACTTCATGGCAAGGAAGCAGCCGCCCACCTTCACCAGCGGCAGCGCCAGCTCGCACAGCAGCGGCAGCGCCGCCACGGCCCGGGAGGTGGCCATATCATAGGTCTGCCGGTGCGCTGCGGCGAACTCCTCGGCCCGGGCGTGGACGCAGGCGACGCGGGAAAGCCCCATGTCATCGCAGGTCTCCCGCAGCCAGTCGATGCGCTTTCCCAGACTGTCCAGCAGCGTCAGGTCGAAGTCCGGCTCCAGTATTCGCAGCACCATGCCGGGGAAGCCCGCACCGGTGCCTACGTCCACCACCGACTTGCCCCGGAAGTCCGCCAGCGTCAGCAGCGCGGCACAGTCCAGCAGGTGCAGCGTGGCGACATCCTTCGGCGCGGTGATGGCCGTCAGGTTCATCACCTGATTCTTCTCCAGCAGCCGCCGGGAAAAATCCAGCAGCTGAGGGACGGCGGAGCAGGGTAGGCCCAGCGCCGCCAGACCGTCACGCAGTGTGGCTTCCATCGTTGTTTTCTTTCAGCAGGTCACGGATCTCCGTCAGCAGCTCCTCGGCAGTGGGAGCGGGCTCCTCTTCCTCGACGGGCTCCTCCGGCTTCTTGCCGATGGCGCGCAGCTTGTTGATGGCCTTGACCACCATGAACAGCGCAAAGGCGATGATCAGGAAGTCCAGCACCACGGCGATAAAGCTGCCGTAGTTGACGGCGATCTCCGCCGCCGTCTCTACGCCGTCCGCGTCCACCTCGGCGGCCTTCAGTACCCACTTCCAGCCGCTGAAATCCACGCCGCCGGTGATGCGGGAGATGAGGGGCATGATGATGTCGTTCACCAGCGAGGTGGTGATCTTGCCGAAGGCAGCGCCGACGACAACGCCGATGGCCATGTCCACCACGTTGCCCTTCATGGCAAATTCTTTAAATTCCGCAATGAATTTCTTCATAGGTAACACTCCTTATATACAAAGAGTTATATGCGTGCGATTACAATTTGTTAATGCTTGGGGATCAGCACGGCCTTGCCGCCCATGTAGGGACGCAGTACCTCGGGTACTACCACGCTGCCGTCGGCTTGCAGGTTGTTCTCCAGGAAGGCGATCAGCATGCGGGGCGGAGCTACCACGGTGTTGTTCAGGGTGTGGCACAGCTGCATCTTGCCGTCCTTGTCCTTGTAGCGAATCTTCAAACGGCGGGCCTGTGCGTCGCCCAGATTGGAGCAGGAGCAGACCTCGAAATATTTCTGCTGGCGGGGAGACCATGCCTCAATGTCGCAGGACTTGCACTTCAGGTCGGCCAGATCGCCGGAGCAGCACTCCAGCTGCCGCACGGGGATATCCAGCGAGCGGAACAGCTCCACGCTGTAACGCCACATCTTCTCGTACCATGCCTTGGAGTCCTCGGGCTTGCAGACCACGATCATCTCCTGCTTTTCAAACTGGTGGATGCGGTACACGCCCCGCTCCTCGATGCCGTGAGCACCCTTCTCCTTGCGGAAGCAGGGAGAGTAGGAGGTCAGGGTCTGGGGCAGCTTGTCCTCCGGCAGGATCTGGTCGATGAACTTGCCGATCATGGAGTGCTCGCTGGTGCCGATCAGGTAGAGATCCTCGCCCTCGATCTTATACATCATGGCGTCCATATCGGTCTGGCTCATAACGCCCTCCACCACGTTGCCGTGGATCATGAAGGGGGGGATGCAGTAGGTGAAGCCCTTGTCGATCATGAAGTCGCGGGCGTAGGCCAGCACCGCCTCGTGCAGCCGGGCGATGTCGCCCAGCAGGTAGTAGAAGCCGCTGCCGGACACGCGGCCTGCCGCGTCCAGGTCGATGCCGTCGAACCGCTCCATGATGTCGGTGTGGTAGGGTACCTCGAAATCGGGGGTCTTGGGCTCGCCGAAGCGCTCCACCTCCACGTTGCAGCTGTCGTCAGGGCCGATGGGGACGCTTTCGTCGATGATCTGTGGGATCACCAGCATGATCTTGTTGAGAGCGGTCTCGGCCTGCTCCTTCTGGGCCTCCAGTTGAGCCATGCGATCGGCGTCCGCCTTGACGGCGGCATTGTTGGCGTCGATCTGGGCCTGAATGGCGGCCTTTTCTGCTTCATCGGTGCACTTTTTCAGCTTGCCGAACAGCGGGCCGTTGGCCTTGGACAGCTTGTTGCGCTCAGCCTTCAGCGCCTCGCCGTCAGCGATGGCCTGACGGCGCTGGGCGTCCAGCGCGATGGCCTCGTCCACCAGCGGCAGCTTGGCGTTCTGGAACTTCTTACGAATGTTTTCCTTGACGATATCGGGGTTTTCCCGGACAAATTTGATATCAAGCATAATGCTTACCTCTTATGTTATTTGAATTGTTTCACGTGAAACACTTACTTCTTCATTTGGTGCAATGCGTCCAGCAGGGCGTTGAGATCGTCCATGCCGAAGTACTCCAGCTCGATGCGGCCCTTTTTCTTTCCGGTGACGATCTTGCAGGGACGGCCCAGACGCTCGCCCAGCTCGCGGGCGGCCTCGGCGGCGTAGTCCACAGAGGTGGGATCCTTGGCGGGCTTGTCCTTCTTCTCCGCCGTCAGCTTCTTTACCAGCAGCTCCGTCTGGCGGACGGACAGGTCGTCCTTGACGATCAGGTTGGCGGCCTTTTGCTGCATGTCTGCTGTCAGCGGTACCAGCGCGCGGGCGTGACCGCCGGTCAGCTTGCCCTCCTCCACCAGCGTGCGTACCTCCTTGCAGAGGTTCAGCAGCCGCAGGGCGTTGGCCACGGCGCTGCGGGACTTGCCCACCCGCTGGGAGGTCTCCTCCTGCGTCAGGCCGTACTGCTCCATCAGCGTGTGATAGCCCTCGGCTTCCTCCATGGGGTTCAGATCCTCACGCTGGAGGTTTTCGATCATGGCCAGCTCCATGGCCTTGCGGTCGTCGGCCTCGATGACCACCACCGGCACCTGACTGAGGCCAGCCATCCGGGCGGCCCGCCAGCGGCGCTCACCGGCAATGATCTGGTAATAGCCGGATTGCAGCTTCCGCACCGTCAGCGGCTGGATAATGCCGTGCTGCCGGATGGAGTCTGCCAAATCGGCCAGCGCGTCGGGATCGAACTGCTTCCGGGGCTGGGAGGCGCAGCTCTCCACCTGAGAGATGGGGAGGAAGAGGCTGCTCTTCACCTCCGGCTCGTTGGTAAAATCGTCGCCCAGCAGGGCGTCCAGACCCTTGCCGAGACCCTTCATTTTTGCCATATATCCCGTACTCCTTTCGTTGGAAATGATACCGCTCAGCGGTTCTTGCGCAGGAACTCCACCGCCAGCGCGGCGTAGGCTTCCGCGCCCCGGCAGGTGCGGTCATAGCCGCAGATGGGTTTGCCGTGGCTGGGCGCTTCGCTGAGACGGACATTGCGGGGGATGACGGTGGCGTAGACCTTGCCGGGGAAGAAGCGCTTGATCTCCTGCGCCACCTGAATACTCAGGTTGGTGCGGCCGTCAAACATGGTCAGCAGCACGCCCTCGATCTGCAATTCAGGGTTCATGCCCCGGCGCACCAGACGCACCGTGTTCATCAGATCGCTGAGACCCTCCAGCGCAAAATACTCGCCCTGCACCGGCACCAGCAGGGAGTGGGCAGCGCACAGCGCATTCAGCGTCAGCAGCTCCAGCGAGGGGGGACAGTCGATGAAGATGAAGTCATACCGATCCGCCACGCGGCTCAACGCCTTTTTCAGCAGGAACTGCCGGTCGGGCAGATTGATCATCTCCACGCCGGCGCCGGCCAGCGCTTTGCTGCTGGGCAGCACGTCGCCATACGGGGTAGAGACAATGGCCTTTTCCGTATCCACGCCGTTGATGATGACATCATACACGCCGTTGGAAACGGTCTTGTCCACGCCCATGCCGCTGGTGGCGTTGGCCTGGGGGTCAAAGTCGCACAGCAGCACCCGCTTGCCTGTCTGGGCCACGGCGGCCGCCAGATTGACGCAGGTGGTGGTCTTGCCCACGCCGCCCTTCTGATTCACGATCGCTACGATTTTTGCCACGTTTTTCATCCTCGCATTTGGTATTTCTATAATAGAAACAGTATACCACAAAAGTAATAGGTTTCAATACTTTTTTCAACGGCGCGTGACAATTTTTGCAAAAGGCAGATGCCAATGTTTCACGTGAAACAAAAGCGGACGCAAAAAGAGAGGGATGTTTCACGTGAAACATCCCTCTCCGCAGGGGTCATATCAGCACCACGCCGTCGCAGGGCGGAAGGTCGATGCGCAGCGTGCCGTTCCGCACCCAGAACCGCTGCATGGACACGGCATCCATGGCGAAGCCGTTCTCCCACGGCAGCGTCACCGTCCGGGTGGAGTTGCCGGTGTTCAGCGCCGTATAGGTGCTCTCGCCGTCCAGCGTGCGGCGATAGACCAGCAAGCCGCCGTCAGCGGTCAGGTAGGTGATGTCGCCCCTTTGCAGAGACTTGCGTTCCTGCCGCAGCCTGCCCAGCATCCGGTACAGGGCCAGCAGCCGCTGATCCTCCCGTCCCCAGGGGAAGCCCCGGCGGTTCATAGGATCCTCAAAGCCCTCCATACCCGCCTCGTCGCCGTAGTACAGGGTGGGGGAGCCGGGGAAGGTATACAGCAGCATGGCCGCCAGCGTCAGACGGCGGACGGCCAGCCGCCGGTTTTCGGGGGAGAGGTGATAGGCGGCCCGAGCCTCCTTGCTGTCCGGGATGGCGTCCGCACCCAGCAGCGTCAGGATGCGGGGTGTGTCGTGGGTGCCCAGAATGTTCAGACCGCTATAAAAGGCGGCAGGGGGGTAGTTCTCCCGCTGCTCCTCCATGGTGTCCCGGAAGGCCGCGGCGCCGCCGCCCCGAATGTAATCCAGCGCCGCCGTCCGCAGGGGATAGTTCATCAGGCCGTGGGTCTCTCGGCCCAGTAGGTATCTGCGGCGGCGGGAGTAGGCGATCTTGTTGCTGCCGTCCTCCCACACCTCGCCCAGCAGGAAGCTGTCGGGCTTCTCTCGCTCCATCACGGTGCGGATCTCCTCAATGAAATTGTCGGGAAGCTCGTCGGCCACGTCCAGCCTCCAGCCGTCCGCACCGCACCGCAGCCAATGGCGGATGATGCTGTCCTCGCCCCGGATGATGAAGTCCCGGTAGGCGTCGGCGTTTTCGTTGACGGCGGGCAGGGTGTCGATGCCCCACCATGCGTCGTATTTGTCCGGCCAGTGCTGGAAGCAGAACCAGTCGTACCAGGGGGATTCTTTGCTCTGATACGCGCCGGGGGTGTCGAAGAAGCCGTGGCGGTTGAAGTAGCGGCTGTCGTCGCCGGTGTGGTTGAACACGCCGTCCAGTATCACATGGATGCCCCGCTTCCGCGCCTCATCGCACAGGGTGCGCAGATCGTCCTCCGTGCCCAGCATGGGGTCGATCATACGGTAGTCCGCCGTGTCGTAGCGGTGGCTGCTGGCGGCGTAGAAGATGGGATTCAGGTAGATGGTGGAGACGGACAGGCTCTGCAGATAGTCCAGCTTTTCGCAGATGCCCCGCAGGCTGCCGCCGAAGAAATCGCTGTTCCAGCGGCCCGTCAGGGGGTCGGCCCCCAGTCGGGGCACGTCGTCCCAATTGTCATGTACCGTGCGCTGGCCCAGCAGCCCCTTTGGGTCGGGGATGGCGTCACGGCAGAACCGGTCTGGAAAAATCTGGTATGTAACACCCTGCCCGAACCACGCCGGAGTGGGGCGTTCCTCGTACACCGTCAGCTGCCACGGCTGGCGGTCATCCCCGCCGCCAAGGCCGTTGCGGCCCAGATAGATGCTGCCGCCGTCAAGGCGGGTGAAGCGGAAGGTGTACCACACCAGCTCGGGCGTGTCCGGCGCGGTGAACGTGCCGGTGAAGCCCTCCGGACAGGGGGAGAGGGGCGTTTCGGCCCGGAGGTCGGCAAATTCGCCGTAGGTCAACAGCGAACAGGCACAGTAATGCGGCCCCGGCGTGACGGTGAAGGACACCGCTGTGCCGCAGCTGACTGCCCCAAAGGGGGATTTGTATTTCGTGTCACGGGAGTTGAAAATGATCATAGAAATCAGTTGATCCTTAGAAGAGGTTTCGCGCTCCGGCGCGACCTACTTTTGCCAATAGCGGCAAAAGTAGGCAAAAGCGCCATTTGAAACCGCAGGTTTCAAAACTTCCTGCACGCTATATCCTTACGAGATTTGATTTTACTTACCACGCGTTCGCAGAACATCGTTGTTATCGTTCCATATGACGAATCGACTTTCTTCTTGCGCCGCTGCCGCTCACGTTATCAACGGTAGAACCAACAGTGCTGTTCGTTATTGGCATCAGCGGCAGCGGCGCAGGAGCAGAAACGATCCTTTTTACAACTCAAAAAAGAACATTTTACGCGAACGTGCGGTGGAAACTTACAAGTTGACACAAGGTATAGCGCGCCGAGGAAATGCAAAAACGTAGTTTTTGCTGGCGTTCTTTTCCCCATTTCTTTCGCTATTGAAAGAAATGGGGCCGTCGGAGACAAAAAGATATGATTATAACTCACTTCAGCAGCGCGTTCTCGCCGATCACATCACCGCCGGCCATGTGGTCGGCGTAATAGGCGTTGATGATCTCCACGGCGGTGGAAGCCAGCGCCGCGCCCGCGCCACCCTTTTCGATGACGATGGCCACGGCGATCTCCGGGTTCTCATAGGGGGCGTAGGCCACGAACACGCCGTTGGCGATATCGGTGCCCACCTGCGCCGAACCGGTCTTGGCGCCCGCCGACACCACGCACTTGTCGAAGGCCCCGGCCAGCGAGCCGGTGGTCAGGTCGTGCATACCCTTGGTAATGGCGTTGATGGTGCTTTCGGACATCTCCACCACGTTCTCCGGCGGCTCGTCGTAGACGTAGAGCAGCTTGCTGTTATCGTAGCTCTTGACGCTTTTCAGCAGATGGGCCTGATAATGCTCGCCGTCGCCCACCAGCGTGGCGATGTAGTTGGCCAGCTGGAGGGGGGTAAACAGGTTATAGGACTGGCCGATGGCGGCGGTCAGGGTCTGGCCGTCGGTCCACTCCAGATCGTGGGCCTCGGCGTACTCCGGGGAGGCCAAAGCACCCTTGCTGTCGCCGATCTCGATACCGGTGGAGCGGCCCAGACCGAACTGCAAGGCGTAGTCGTTGATGGTCTGGATGCCGGTCAGGCGGCCCACCTCATAGAAGAAGTAGTTGCAGGATACGGTGATGGCGTCGCTGACATTGACGCGCCCGTGGGTATAGCCCAGCGGCCACACCCAGCACCACGGCTGGGGATATTCGTAGAAGGTATAGACGCCCTTGTCCTGAATGGTGGAGGAGGGCGTGATGATGCCGGATTCCAGCGCCGCCACGGCGGTATTCATCTTGAAGGTGGAGCCGGGCGCGTAGGTGCCGTTGACGGCACGGTTGAACATGGGCAGCCGGTCGTCCTCCAGCAGCTGGTTATAGTTCTGGGCAAAGGTGGAGGGATCGTAGGAGGGATAGGAGGCGAGGGCCAGCACCTCGCCGGAGCCCACCTTTATCACGGCGGCCGCGCCGCCCCGCTGATCGCTGTCCTTGTCGATCATGCTCTCGATGGTGGCGGCCAGCGCATCCTCGGTGGCGGCCTGCAGGTCAAGATCCAGCGTCAGCGCCACGGTGCCGCCGGGCTTCGGCTCGGACTTGAAGAACTCGCCGGTGATCTTGCCTTTGTCGTCGGTGGTAATGAGCCGCACGCCGTCCTCGCCCCGGAGCCACTCCTCAAAGGCCTTCTCCACGCCGCTTTCGCCCACCAGCGCGTCCATGGAGTAGCCCTTGTCACGGTACTCCGGCCAGTCCTCGGCATAGATACGGGTGATGCGGCCCAAGATGTGGGCGGCATAGGTGGTGTCATACTGCCGCAGGGAGGATTGTCCCGTGGTGACGCCGGGGAAGCTGCCGTCGGTGATCTGGGAGATCAGCTGGGTGGACACATCCTCGGCAAACACATAGCTGTCACGGCTCGCCAGCTCATAGCGCACACCGGCGATGAGCCGGGCCTGCGCCTCGGTATAGCTGTCGTCGATATGGAACAGCGTCCGCAGCTCGCCCAGCAGCTTGCGGGAGGTCAGCGACGGGGACAGCTTGTTTTTTTCCAGAAAGCTCCAGAAGCTCTCGTCATTGCGGGAGCGCAGATACAGGAAGGGGGAGTCCTGCGCGATGGGCAGGCTGTCCACCCAGAAGGTATCCGCCTCCTGACAGAGACGGATCAGCCGCCAGATGGCGTCGTTCAGGGCGGCGTCATCGGCAAAGCCTGACTTGTCAAAGGTCAGCGTATAGGCCAGACGGTTGGACACCAGCGATTTTCCGTTGCGGTCGGTGATGATGCCGCGGCTGGCCTCCACCGATTCCTCCGTGGCGTTGGAGGCGATGGAGCGGGCGCGGTTCTCGCTGCCGTGCAGCACCTGCGCGTCGTACAGCGCAATGAGAAACAGCAGCAGCATCAGACCCAGCGCCACCACCAGCACATAAAGGCGGCCGCGGGCAGGGTGGGGGGATTTCATCATGGAAGGGGTCTCCTTTCAGAGCGGGGTCAGCGTCCGGCGAACCGCCGGTGAACGTGGGAAAAGGCCAGATGCACCAGCATGGCCACCGGCAGCGACAGCAGAAGCTCACGGGCCATCAGCCACAGCGACGCGGCGAAGGGCGTGCCGTGGGCGTAGGAGGAAGCGATGGCGTTCAGCAGATCGGTCAGGATCATGGCCGCCGCCGAGACCAGCAGTGAGCATACCGCGCCCGGCATAATGATCCGGCGGGCGGCAAGCCCCGCCACCAGCGCCGCCAGCAGCAGGGTAACGGCATAGAAGCAGGGGAATGCGCCGGGAAACAGCTGGTCGCATATCAGCCCCAGCACGAGGGCGAAAACCGGCCCCTCCCGTTTCCCCTCGAAGGAGGCGGCAATGGCCGCCAGTGCCGGAAGCACAAAGGGATGCACGCCCCAGATGCGGATATAGGGCAGCACCAGCTGCTGCACCAGCAGGAACAGCACGGTCCAAAGGCTGTACAGCACCCATTTGATGGTGATAAGTCGTCGTGTCATGGCCTTACTCCACCACGTCGAAATCGGTGATCAGGAAAACCTGCGTCAGGGAGTCGATGGCGGCCTTGGGGGTCACCACCGCGTACCGGGTCAGGCCGTCCGCGTCGGTGCGCAGTTCCTCTACCGTGCCGATGGTCAGTCCGACGGGGTAATAGCCGCCCAGACCGGAGGTCACCACCAGATCGCCGCTGACCAGCTCGTCCGGCGATTCCAGATAGGTCAGGGAGAGCTGGCCCTCCGTCATCAGGCTCAGCTGACCCTGCGCCACCGCCACCTGCTCGGTGCGGAATATCTTGGCGCCGATGGCGCTGGTGGTGTCCAGCACCGTGGTCACGGAGCACCAGTTCAGGCCCGCGTCCGTCACCACGCCCACCAGATCGCCGTATTCGTCGATGGCGCAGTCGCCGATGGCGATGCCCGCGTTGGTGCCGCGGTTCAGGGTCAGCACGCTGCTCCAGTTGTCCACGGCGCGCTCCGACACGCGGGCTGAGACCAGCTGCAGATCACGCCGCTGCTCCTGCAGATCCAGCAGCTTACGCAGCCGCTGATTCTCCTCCTGATCCTTTTTGGCCTGACGTAGCTGCTCCTTCAGATCGGCTACCTCGGCGCGGAGATCCTCGTTTTCCTGCTGCAGGGCCTCCACGCTGTCAAAGTGGTCGCCGATGCCGCCGAACCAGCCCGCCACGGCGGAGCCCGCCGAGCGGAAGGGGGAGGCGATCACACCGGCGGCATTCCGCAGGAAGGGCGTCCCGGAGCTGACGGCGGAGATCACGCACAGCGCCACCACCACCGTGGCCAGACCGGCCAGCAGCCAGATGCCGTATTTTGAAAAAAATCGTTTCATAAAAGCAGTTCCTTGTGTTGAAGAAGTGTCATTGCGAGACCAGTCCAAAGACTGGTCGTGGCAATCCGTACCTCAATAAGCGTGGGAAGTGGATTCCCACGTCGGGCGTCGCCCTCCTCGGAATGACATAATGACATGAAGTGTCACAGCAGCGTAACGCCGAATTCCGCCAGCATGCGGCTCAGCAGCAGCACCGGCAGGCCCATCACATTGAAAAAGTCGCCATCGATGCGCTCTACCAGCAGCGCGCCAAGGCCCTGCACGCCGTAAGCGCCGGCCTTGTCCATGGGCTCGCCGCTGCGGATATAGTTTTTCAGCTCTTCGGTGGTGGCTTCCCGGAACCAGACCTGCGTGGACTGGGCGCGGGTCAGCACCTTGTCGCCCTGCCGCACCGTTACGCCGGTGCACACCGTGTGGTGCCGTCCCTGCAATGCCGACAGCATCCGCAGGGCGTCCGCTTCATCACGGGGCTTGCCCAGCCGCCTGCCGTCCAGAAACACCATGGTGTCGGCGGTGATGACGATGTCATCCGGCTCCGCCTGTACGGCGGCGGACTTCTGCCGGGAGATGCGGCAGACGGTCTCCTCCGGGGTCAGTCCCTCGGGACAGACCTCGTCCACCTGCGGCACTGATACCACGAAGTCCCGGATGCCCATGCGGCCCAATAGCTCCTGCCGCCGGGGCGATCCGGAGGCCAATACGATCCTTGCCATGTCCATCACCTTCCTGTGGAGCCGAAGCCGCCCGCGCCCCGCTCCGTTTCGTCCAACTCGTCCACAAATTCCAGCGCGGGCTGCACCACCGGCAGCACCATCAGCTGGGCAATGCGGTCGCCGTCATGGATGGTGTAGTCGGTGTCGGATTCGTTGAAAAGGGCCACCCGCAGCTCGCCGCGGTAGTCGCTGTCGATGACGCCCACGCCGTTGGCCATGGTGATGCCGTGCTTGGAGGCGAGACCGCTGCGGGCGCAGATCAGCGCCACATAGTCGGCGCTGGGCAAAGCGATGGCGATGCCGGTGGGCAGCACCTGCCGTGCCCCAGCCTTCAGAGTCACGTCGCCGTCAAGACAGGCGCACAGATCCATGGCGGCGCTGCCGGGGGTAGCGAAATGGGGCGCGGGGATGGCGTCGCCGATCTTGGGCGACAGGGCTTTTATCTTTAAGATCATGGTTTTTCTCCTGATTTTTGATTACGAATTGTAGAAAGATGGATGGATATTACGGGATGGAGAGGATTTCGTGGCTCCGGCCACGAGGACGGCCTCCGGCGGCCCACTTTTCCCAGCAGCTGGAAAAGTGGGCAAAAGAGCCGGAAGAAACCAATGGTTTCTTCACTTCCTTGCGCGCTAAAGATTTTACAAAACTGTCAATGTGTACCGCACGTTTGCGTGGGAGTTCCTTTTTCGCTTTGTCATCGAATCGTCTCTGCTCCAGCGCCGCTGCCGCTGATGCCGATAACGAACAACACTGTTGATTCTACCGTTGATAATGTGAGCGGCAGCGGCGCAAGAAAGAAGTCGATTCGTCACACGCTGCGATATCAAACTTGTTTCGCGAACGCGCGGTAAGCAGAACCAGATTTCGTAAGGATATAGCGCGGGCGGATTCTTAAACCGCAGGTTTAAGTGGCGTTTTTGGGTACTTTTGCCGCCATGGGCAAAAGTACCTCGCTCCGGAGAGCGAAACACCCTCATGCCAAAAAGTGTTTATCACTCCACGCCGCGGTAGAACAATCCTCTTGTAAACTCCTCCGGCGTCCAGTCACCCTCGCCCTGATAGCGCCGCAGTACCGCGTCGCACTGGTCAGGGCTTTCGGTGGTGAACCGCAGCCGGGCCCAGGTCAGGCCGCAATTGCGCCACTCCGGCTTGTCCGCCAGAAACAGCGTGCGGCTGTTCTCGATCTCGCACTGGCAGCCGTACTGCCCCAGCAGGGGGAACCGCGCCCCGGTGCGGTCGGTGAGGGAGTTCTCACCCTGACACAGCCGCTTGTCGCCGTGGCAGTTTCCGGCATTGCCGATCATGCAGTTCTCCGTGACCATCAGCGGCAGGCGGCCGTACACGATGCCCTCGCAGGGCAGGTACTTCTGCAGCTCCCGCACCTGCTGGTGCCGCAGCTCAAAGGAGACAGTCACGCTGTCAAGGCCCTGCCCTTGCCAGAAGGCCACAGCACGGGAGTTGAACACGTTCAGTCCGAAGTCACCCCGCTTTTCCAGCGGCAAGCTCTCCACAATGGCCATGTGTCCCGCGCTGCCGATGGAGACCGCCGAAAGGGCGGGAGTATTTTCCAGAATTTTACGGAAGCCCGCCTCGTCGCCGTCCCGCCACACACGGGGCAGCACCGCGCAGAGCTTGGCTTTGCCGCGATAGTCCGTCAAAGCGGGCAGCAGTTCGATGGGTACATAGATCATCTCCGCGCCGTCGGCCAGCGTCTCGGTCAGCTGATCCAGCCGGGCGATGGAGCAGGTCAATTTGGGTGCGGCGGGGGAGAAGGTCTCCTGCTCCGGAAGCGCCGGGGTGGGGAGACTGCGCCGCTCCGGCACGGCCGTCCGGGCTGCCGCCAGCGCTTCCAGCGCGTCCCGCCGCAGGCCGTTGATGGCTGACGCGCTCAGCATCAGGCCGTCGCCGACGCTCACCTCCACCGCCTTGCACTGGAACACGGTGCCGCCGGTCTTTTGCAGCCGTTCCGCCACATCCGCCGCCGTCAGCGCCCGGTTCAGCTCCTCATTGCGCCGGGATGTCTGGTTG
>CAVBAZ010000063.1:0-4436 GCA_963593515.1 Bacteroidaceae bacterium | reverse complement strand
CCAGTGACAAATACATTGCTCAGACCACGCTGCTGCGCCATCAGGCGGCCACGCTGGTGCTGCGTACCTACGAGGGACTGCGCCTGCCCTCCACCGCCCTGCGCGTCAATGACAACGGCGTTTCCGGCGTATATTGCGTGCTGGGCGTCCGTGCCAAGTTCAAGCCGGTGAAGGTGGTCTATCAGGGCGACGGCTATGTGCTGGTGTCGGCGGCTTCCGCCGAGGAGGATTCCAGCATGCTGCGGCGGGGCGACGAGGTCATCGTCACCACGGCGGAGCTGTTTGACGGCAAAGTGATCGGATAAAAAGCGACCGGACAAGCTATTACATAGAAAGGGGATATACTTCCATGTCTATTGCGGAAAATATTGCACACATCCGGCAGGAGATCGACGCGGCTGCCCGCGAGACGGGCCGCACCGGCAAGGATATCACACTGGTAGGAGCCAGCAAGATGAACGACGCCGCCCGCTGCCGTGAGGCCATCGCCGCCGGTATCGACGCGCTGGGCGAGAACCGGGTGCAGGAAATGACGGAGAAGCTGAAGGAAAACGCCTATGACGGCGCGCCGCTGCACTTCATCGGCCACCTGCAGCGCAACAAGGTGAAGCAGGTGGTGGGCAAGGCGGTGCTGATCCAGTCGGTAGGCTCCACGGAGCTGCTGGACGAGATCGAAAAGGTGGCCGCCCGGATGGAGCTGACGCAGGATATCCTGTTGGAGGTCAACATCGGCGGCGAGGAGGCCAAGTCCGGCTTTGCGCCCGACGCGCTGCCGCAGGCGGCGGCCTATGCGAAGACGCTGCCCCACATCCGCGTCCGCGGCCTCATGACGATACCACCCGTTGCGGTGGAAAAAGGCGGCAACATACCATATTTTGAGAAAGTTTACCGTCTTTTTGTTGACATAAGCCGAGAAATGTACGATAATGAATGGGAATATATCTCCATGGGCATGAGCGACGACTATGCCGACGCCGTCCGCTGCGGCGCCAACATGGTGCGCGTAGGCTCTGCCATTTTCGGCGCACGGAATTATAACAAATAAAACATACGACAGGGAGGCTTTCAAATGGGTTTCATTGACGAGATCAAGAAGATCATTCACCCGTATGACGACGAGGATTACGACTACGAAGAGGAAGAGCTGGAGCAGCCGGAGCGCAGCGACAGCCGCACCATTTTTGACGACCGCCGCGAGGAGCGCAAGCCGTCGTCGGAGGAGCGCCACAACAAGGTGGTGAACATCCACGCCACTGCCGCGTTGAAGGTGGTGCTGGTGAAGCCAGAGCGCTTCGAGAACGCCAGCGAGATCGCCGACCATCTGCGGGAAAAGCGCACCGTGGTCATGAATCTGGAGTCCACCAATAAGGACGTGGCCCGCCGCCTGATCGACTTCCTTTCCGGCGTGGCCTATGCCGGCGACGGCAAGATCAAGAAGGTGGCCGCCAATACCTATATCATCACGCCCTACAGCGTGGATATCATGGGCGACCTGATCGACGAGCTGGAAAACAGCGGCCTTTACCTGTAATTCAGAGATAAATCAAACGGAGGGATATTGCTATGTTTACACCGCAGGAAGTTTCTGAAAAATCATTCCCCAAGTCCTCCGGCTTCGGCAACGGCTACGCCATGACCGCGGTGGACGAGTTTCTGGACGCGCTGACCGAGGATTATACGGCGCTGTATAAGGAGAACGTGACCCTGAAGGCCAAGCTGAAGATCCTGGCTGAAAAGGTGGAGGAATACCGCGCCACCGAGGATGCCATGCGCTCCACGCTGCTGACGGCCCAGAAGATGGCCGCCAAGCTGGTGCAGGAGGCTCAGACCGAGAAGGACAACATGCTCCGCGAGGCACGGGAGCAGCACGCCGCCCAGCTGACCCAGCTGGAGCAGGAGCGTCAGGACGCCGAGGACAAGCTGATCATGGCCAAGCAGAGTCTGGCGGAGTTCGTTCGCCACGGCAGCGAGCTGTGCGCCCAGCAGGCGGAGTTCCTCAGCTCTCTGCCGGAGATGCCGGTGGAGCACCCCGAGACGGCACAGGCCGCCGCGCCCGCCGCGGACGCCATCCAGCAGGATATCATGCAGCACATGGAGGATGTCCTGACCGTGGATACCGCACCCATTGCGGATACCCCCGTGACCCGCGATGTACCGGACGGCTCCGCCATCCCCCACGACTTCGACCGGAGTCTGGAAACGCTGCAGTTCGGCCGTAACTACATCGTCAAAGAATAAGAAAACCAAAAAAGCGGCCATACCGGCCGCTTTTTCTACCAGAAATTAGGAGAAACCGCTATGAGCGAAAGACCCATCATCGCCCTGCTGTACGACTTTGACAAGACCCTGTGCACCACGGATATGGAGGACTATTCCTTCATCCCCAGTCTGGGCTATACCCCGTCCCAGTTCTGGCAGAAGGCCAACACCTTTGGCTGGGAGAATCAGATGGACGGCCTGCTGGCCTATATGTACACCATGATCGAGGAGTGCCGCGCCCAGGGCAAAACGCTGAACCGGGATTATCTGGTGCAATGCGGCAGGGCTATCGAGTTGTTCCCCGGCGTGCGGGAGTGGTTTGGCCGCATCAACGCCTTCGGCGACAGTCTGGGCGTCACGGTGGAGCACTATGTGCTGTCCTCCGGCCTGAAGGAGATCATCGAGGGCAGCGGCATCGCCCACTGGTTCAAGAAGATCTACGCCTGCGAGTTCTACTATCGGGACGGCGCGGCCTGCTGGCCCAAGCTGGATGTCAACTTTACCAACAAGACCCAGTTCGTCTACCGCATCAACAAGGGCGTGCTGGACGTGGCCGATGACAAGACGCTGAACGACTCCATGCCTGACGACAGCAAGCGGGTTCCCTTCACCAACATGATCTATGTGGGCGACGGCCTCAGCGACGTGCCCTGCATGAAGATGATGCGCTCCTACGGCGGGCAGGCCATCGCCGTGTATCAGGAATCCAACCGCGCCGGCGTGGAGGATCTGCTGGCCAAGCACCGGGTGGATTTCATTTTCCCCGCCGACTACCGGGCGGGTACGGCACTGGATCAGACGGTGCAGAACATCATCCGCAAAATGGCCATCAACGACACCCTGACGGCGGAGCACGCCGCCCAGATGCGCTCCATCGGTCATGTGGAGCTGGCCTATCAGGAGACCCTGTTTTAAATTGACAAATTGACGCGAAAGTGACGGCGCCCTGCACGGGCGCCGTCCTTTTTGCGTATGATAAAGCGGAACGTCTTTCCTATATCGCCATCACATAGATCTGACAGGGATTCCACTCATCCCATAAGGTGGGAAACACCTCAAATTCCTGAAAGCCAAGTGACAGATAGAACCGGTTGGTTCTGTCGTATTCCTCATATTTTCCCATCTGCACGGTTTTTACCTGCATAAAGGAATAACCCGCTTCACAGGCCGCACGCTTCGCGTTGTAAACTAATTCGCGACCAATACCCTGCCGGTGATATTCCTTCAAGACCCCCATAACATACAGCTCTGCTGTGGCGGCTCCGGTTTCTTTCAGATACAGGAACCCCACGGGCTTATCCGCGTCATAAGCGCAGAAGAATATTTTGCCGCTACTCTCCGAAATGTATCCTTCTGTTGCTTCCGGGATGCCGAACCACTCCGGAAGTGCTTCAAGAATAAGCCGCGTCACGCGCCGCTTTTCCGCATTGTCTGTCAATTGACTGATGGTCATTCGTTTCGTTCCTTTCTGCATTGCCTGCAAAACAGGCCAATTTACCGTTTATTATATGCTTCATATATTGAGGTGTCAATGAAACCGCAGGCAAAAGGAAATCGTCCTGTCTGGTTCTTGCGTCTTTCCTCTTTTTGGCGTACAATACACGCATCATCAAAACGATCCGATAAGGAGGAATCACCATGCACAATATCCTGAAAGAAAAGCTGGCGCAGGGCAAACAGCCCCTGGGTACCTTTGTGGGCACCGCCAGTCCCGCCGTGGTGGAATGTCTGGGCTGTGCCGGTCTGGACTTCGTCATTCTGGACAACGAGCACAGCCCCATCGAGGCAGAGACCACCGCCGACCTTGCCCGCGCCGCCGAGCTGCGGAGCATGACGCCCCTGGCCCGCGTGCGGGAGATCAGCCGTCCCGCCATTTTGAAGCTGCTGGACGTGGGCGTGCAGGGCCTTATCATCCCCGATGTCCGCGGCACGGAGGATGTCCGCCGCGTGGTGGACTATGCCAAATATGCGCCGGTGGGCCGCCGCGGCTTTTGCCCCTCCCGCAAGGACGGCTGGGGAACCGATCCCCAGTGCGGCGTGCTTGACACCATGGCCCACTTCAATCAGGAAACGCTGGTGATCCCCCAGTGCGAAACGGCGGAGGCGCTGGCAGATATCGAGACCATTGCCGCCATGGACGGTGTGGACGGCATTTTTATCGGCCCCTTTGACCTGTC
>CAVBAZ010000062.1:0-3002 GCA_963593515.1 Bacteroidaceae bacterium | reverse complement strand
GCATCACCGGCGACCTGTTCAAGGTCGTTCCTGAACTGATCGAGTCCATCAAGGCCGCCAAGGCTGCGAAATAACGACGCTTTCTTCCTTCTCTTCTTACATTGCAGGTACACTCCAAGACCCGCGAGCAGGCATCCCTCCTATATTACAAAACAGCCTTTTTACTCAGCGAACCATGATTTTTGGAAAGCTTGCTCATCTCTATCCTACCATTACCTCGTACCATTTTAGGCGGCTATCTTTCTGCTTGCTCGGGGTCTTGGAACATCTGCAAGAGAAGAAACGAATATTGCCATGCAAAAGGATGCGATATGTGTTATGTGCCGCATCCTTTTGTTATATGTATTTGGGCGAGTGCATATCTAAAATAAGCCTTCCTTCTTTGATTACAGCGTAGCAATTTCTGAGCCGCCACAACTCACGCTGCCGACCCAAACCGTGACCCAAATGCGGAGAGTACCGCATGGGAACAACGGAATATTCGGGTTCAAAGGACACTTCTCATGTAGTGGAAAGCATCAAAAGCCTTTGCATTCTAACAGGCAACAGCATTTGACCGCAGCTCATAACCCGGAGGTCGGGGGTTCAAGTCCCTCTCCCGCAACCAACAAAGTCCTGAAATCGCAAGATTTCAGGACTTTTCTTTGCGTTTTTGCGAATTTGCAAAAGCATTTCGGCGTTTTTGCCACCAATATGTTGGTGGCAGCTCGGCGACTGCTTATGCCGTATTGTTGGGACGGTCTCTTGTCCTGCTCGGACATTCTCCATGCTTGACGGGGAAAGCGGGTAATGGTACAATAATTCCCATAAAAATACAATAAAGTCGAAATATGGGGAATTATTTATGAAGTGGAGAGAGTGGCTGTCACGGTATGCGCCGCGGCTGGGACTGCTGGTGATCGTGCTGTTTGTGTTGGCCGGCAGCATAACTGTGGCAGTCCGGCAGCGGCAGCAGTACCGCCGCGATACCTTTGACGTGTATCTGGCAGAGACCGCCGTTGAGCGGGCCGCAAGGCAGGCACAGCTGGACGTGATCCCCACGGCGCAGCCGGAGACGGAACGCCCAATCTACGCAGCGCCCAGCGGTAAGCGCTATCATAATGATCCGCAATGTCCCGGCAAAAACGGCTGCCAGATCACATGGGAGGAAGCTGCACAGCGTGGGCTGACACCCTGCAAAAAGTGCGTAAAATAAAAGGATACGCTGCCATTTCGGCAGCGTATCCTTTTTCGTACAGTGAGAGAGAACGCGTTCACGCGGGGAACCGCAGTTTTTCGCAGAACGGCGATCGGCAGCGGTCACGCCTGATACAGCAGGTTGGCGATGGGATTGTACAGCAGAATGGAGACCACCACGATCACCAGCAGGCCCACGCCCGCCATGACGAACAGCT
Organism: Bacteroidaceae bacterium; assembly: GCA_963593515.1. Taxonomy (GTDB): domain Bacteria; phylum Bacillota; class Clostridia; order Oscillospirales; family Oscillospiraceae; genus Vescimonas. The sequence goes on along the minus strand of CAVBAZ010000062.1, from coordinate 1,608 downwards.
GCAGGAAGGTCTTGCGCTCCTCGGGGCCGGTAAAGTCCTTCTTGGCGGTGCCGAGGGCGGCAAGGATCAGCGCGCCGCCGGTGGACAGGGGAGACACTCCGGACAGGGAGCCGCCCGCACCCACAGCGGCCATCAGGGCCACCGGATTCACGTTGCCGCCCACCTCGGCGGCGATATCCACGCTCATGGGCATCATGGTGGGGTACACCACGCCCAACGCGGAGCTGACCATGCTCAGGAGACCTGCGGAAATGCCCATGAAGGGAGTCGCGGTGAAGGGGGTCATGATGGAGGACAGGGCGTTGCTCAGCAGGTCGATGCCGCCGGCGGCGTCCACGATGTTCATCAGTGCGCCTACGCTCAGCACCATCACGATGGTGCCCCAGGGCAGGGACTTCAGGCAGGCACCGTCCTCGGCCACATGGAACAGCAGCAGTACGGCGGCCACAAAGAAGGCGGCCAGACCGATGTTCACGTTGCAGAAGATGATGAGCACCAGCATGGCAAGGATGCCGCACAGAGAGGCGATCTGCTTGCCGTTGAACTTCTCCAGATCACGCAGGTTCATGGCCTTTTCGGGGGCCTTTACGCGGTAGCCCTTGAAGATGAAGAACAGCACCACGGAGAACACGATGGTCACCAGCGTCTGGCAGGCCAGAATGGCGGGCATCACATTGCCCAGACCGCTCTCGGCAGCAGCGGCGGTGATGATGGCGGCCTCCGGTGTGATGGGGGTCATACGGCCCGCCATCAGGCCGCACTCACCAATCAGCGCCAGCATGACCGGGTTATAGCCCACCTCAAGGGCGATGGTCACGCCCAGCGCGGGGATGATGGCCAGCGCAGGAACAGCGCCGGGGCCCACACCGGCGATGACGAAGCCGGCGATATAGATGACGATGGGGATGACCCAGACCTTGTTGCCGGCCAGAGCAATGATCTTGCGGGCCAGCAGATCCAGTGCGCCGGTGGCATTGATGGTGGCAAACAGCAGCGTGATACCTACCAATGTGACGAACATGGAGGAGCTGAAGCCGCCGATCAGATCCTTACCGGTCATGCCGAACAGTCGGACGGCGATGACACCGGCGGCGACGGCCAGAATACCTACGTTGATCTTGCGGACAAAGGCCAGAATGATGACACCCAGGAAAATCACGAGGGCGACCACGTCCATAGCAGCGATAGTCATAGCATTTACCTCCTTTTCCGCCTTAGCCGCAGCAGACGCTGCGCTTGGTGATGTTGATCTGGTGGCCGCTGTAATTGCCCACCAGCAGGGAGTGCTCGTACTGAGCGGCGGCCAGCGCCTTTTCAAAGTCCACGCCGGTCTCGTAGCCCATGCGGTCCAGCAGCCACACCAGATCCTCGGTGGCGGTGTTGCCGGAGGCGCCGGGTGCGAAGGGGCAGCCGCCCAGACCGCCCAGCGTGGTTTCCACCTCGGTGATGCCGCACTCGATAGCGGTGATGGTGTTGACGATGCCGTTGTTGCGGGTGTCGTGGAAGTGGGGGCGGAAGGTGCAGTCGGGATAGGCGGCGGTCAGGGCCTTGACGGTCTCCCGTACCTGCTTGGGGTTGGCCACGCCGATGGTGTCGCCCAGCGTGAAG
>CAVBAZ010000061.1:0-7682 GCA_963593515.1 Bacteroidaceae bacterium | reverse complement strand
ATTTGGAGGCTCCCGGCTGCTTTATGCATTTATGTGTTGCTGCTCACACCTGCTGTTCAGGGGTAGGTGCGGATGTGGCAGTCGCGTCCTGCGCGGCGTCGGCAGTGGGCGGGGTCTGCTGGGTGACCACTACCTGCACAGGCTGCTCACCTACGAGCTTTCCGCCCAGTGCTCCGGCCAGCAGGCTCTTGAGATCCAGCCCCATACCGGCGCTGATGCCCTCAGTAACCTGAGTGGTGCCGTTGACGATATCACTCAGCAGCTTGGCGCTGTTGCCCTCGCCGTACATGGTGATCTTATGGTGATTCCGATGGATGATGTTCTGACGATCGAAGGGGAGCTGTCCCTTTACGTTGTAGTGAAGAACACACCCGGCCACAGACGGAGTGGTTTGAGAGAAGGACCGCTCGTTTAACTTGCTGCTTAATTGAGTGCCTGCTTCATGTTGCTTTTGTATTCCTCGCCCCACGCCCACATGGAATCCAGAATGGGTTTCAGGCTCCTGCCAAGCTCGGTCAGGGAATACTCCACACGCGGCGGCACCTCGGCATAAACTTCCCGGTGGACAAGACCGCTTTCCTCCATGGCTCGGAGCTGCGCCGTCAGCACCTTCTGTGAGACCTTTCCGATGGACTTCTTCAGTTCGCCGAATCGTTTCGTTCCCGGCATCAGATCCCGCAGGATCAAAACCTTCCACTTATCACCGATGAGAGTCAACGTGGTCTCCACCGGGCAGGCGGGAAGTTCGGTATTTACCTCTTTTTTCATGGCATCCTCCAATAGTATCCTCTTGGTAACTACACCACAAAATTGTGCTTACTTTACGAATGGACTCTATGGTGTTATTATAATGCCAACGAAAGAAAAAAACAACCTTTCGGAGTAAAAAAGTATTTTGGAGGTACGTATTATGAACAAAGTCGTAGAATTTCTGAAGGCCAACCCTGTGCAGTATCTGGCTACCGTCGGCCGTGACGGCAAGGCGAAGTGCCGCCCCTTCATGTTCGCTGGCGAGCTGGACGGCAAGCTGTGGTTCTGCACCAACAACCAGAAAGATGTTTACAAGGACATGCAGGAAAACCCGGAGATCGAGATCTCCGTTTCCAGTCCGGACTATGCATGGATCCGTCTGCACGGCGAGGCTGTGTTCGAGAACAACATGGCGGCCAAGGAAATGTGCATCCAGAACCCCATTGTGAAGGGTCAGTACGGTGAGGCGACCAACCCCATCTTTGAGGTGTTCTATCTGGACAACGCTCACGGCATTATCGCTGACTTTTCCGGCAATCCTCCCTACGAGTTCTGATCGACACGGCGGTAAACGTGTGATAGAATGATGCCGAGGTGATGCAAGGTGAACCAGAGTGAAAAGCGGTGGTTTTTACTTCAGTCGCTTTTGAAAGAAAGAATGGACTATCGGACGATTGATATTCCGGCAGAGCCGGAGCGCCAGCGTCAGCTTTTGCGGGGTTTGATGAATATTCGCGCCCCTCAGTGCATTGGAGCGGATTTCTTAAAAATGCAGGACGAATACCTGCAAGGCGAGACTGCTGCAAAGGGTATCACCGATATTGCGGACTTGACGCCCGTTCAGCCGGGGCTGTATCTCTGGCAGGGAGACATCACCACGCTCAAGTGCGACGCCATCGTCAACGCAGCCAACAGCGGCATGACCGGTTGCTATATCCCCAACCACCGCTGCATCGACAACGCCATTCACACCTATGCGGGTGTGGAACTACGCCTTGCCTGCGCGGAACTGATGGAACAGCAGGGCTATCCGGAGCCCACCGGACAGGCGAAGATCACCCCGGCGTTCAATCTGCCCTGCAAATATGTCCTGCATACCGTTGGCCCCATCATTCAGGGACGTGTGACGCGGCGCGACCAGGGACTGCTGGCCTCCTGCTACCGTTCCTGCCTGGAATTGGCGGCGGAGAACGGTTTGGAAAGCGTGGCGTTCTGCTGTATTTCCACGGGGGAGTTCCATTTCCCCAACGAGCTGGCAGCAGAGATCGCGGTTCGGACGGTCAAAGAGTTTCTGCAAAAGCAAACCAGTGTCAGGAAGGTGATCTTCAATGTTTTCAAGGATCTGGACAAAGCCATCTACGAAAAGCTGCTCTGAACAAATTGAACGGCTGCGGACAGCGTTGCAGGACTGTGACGCCGTGGTGATCGGCGCCGGTTCCGGTTTGTCCACAGCGGCGGGATTCACCTACACCGGCGAACGGTTTGAGGAGCATTTCTATGATTTTGCAGCAAAGTACGGTATTCAGGATATGTACAGCGGCGGATTCTATCCGTTTCCCACGCAGGAAGAGTTCTGGGCCTATTGGAGCCGGTATATTTACATCAACCGTTATCAGGACGCGCCTAGACCGGTCTATGATGACCTTTTGAAGCTGGTGGCTGATAAGGACTACTTCGTCATTACCACCAATGTTGACCACTGTTTTCAGAAGGCCGGTTTTGACAAGAAGCGCCTGTTCTACACACAGGGCGATTACGGACTGTTCCAGTGCAGCGAGCCGTGCTGTCAGGAGACCTTTGAGAACGAAGCTGCGATTCGTGAAATGGTCGAACGGCAAGAGAATATGAGGGTTCCGACCGAGCTTCTGCCGGTCTGTCCGCATTGCGGCAAGCCTATGACGATGAACCTTCGATGCGATGATACCTTTGTACAGGTCGAGGGCTGGCACAGGGCAGCAGAACGATATGAAAACTTTCTCCGAACCCGCGAAAGACAGAAAATCCTCTTTCTGGAATTAGGCGTCGGCTACAACACGCCTGTCATCATCAAGTATCCTTTCTGGCAGATGACGGCCAAAACTCCCAACTCCATCTATGCCTGTATCAATCAGGGACAGGCGGCTTGTCCACGGGAGATCGAGCGGCAGTCGATCTGTGTAAGCGAGGATATCGGAACAATATTGAGAGACCTGCTGTAACAAGAAGTGCGTTTTATAGAGTATTCTAACGGCAGCGCCATTCGTCAGCAAAGCGAGCGACAGTAACAGAAGCACTGTCGCTCGCTATCATTGCATAAGAGATTTCAGAGAGAAATCCGTAAAGCGGTTCCAGCAAGCCCCCCTTGAACCGACTGATGTCATAAACGGGAACGTTGTGCGAATGATGGCCAGCCCAAACGGCGAAAATCACTCTTTGACTTTAGCGCGTTCTGTGCTATACTACAAGGACAGGCCGCTTCGTGACCGTCACTGTGCCGGGGATCGCAGTTCATTGTGCCTGCAAGATCGAGAAATTTGAAGGCTGCCGATGGCGGCTTTTCAAAAGTATGACGGTTAGCGTAAACTAACTGCTGCTGAAAATGCAAGGCGTTGGTTCCGTTCTTTGAACAGCCGATATGGCGGTCATATCGGCGATACTGCCGAGGGACATGATATTTACTAAATAGAACAGGGGTGTAAAAATGCTGTTTGAAACTTTGGGAGACAAAAGAGATCCCGCCGTGCTGTTTTTCCACGCCATGGGCGTAACGGGAGCCAGCAGCGAACCCGTGGCGCATTATTTGCAGGACAGATACTTCTGCATTCTTCCGACATCATCCGTTTATTGCGCGGGACAGAGGTACCACGGCAAAGCGGACGAGGTGAGGCAAATTGAAAAATTCCTGCAAGGGCAGGGCGTACAAAGTCTTGCTCTGGTCGTTGCATCCTCTATCGGGGCAGACCTTGCCATGGCTTTTATCGCACAAACAAAACTGCCGATAGGGCATGTCTTTTTCGATGGCGGACAATTCGCGCAGATCGGAAAAGGTATGCGTCGGCTCATGACACCGTTTCTGTATTTTGCCATCAAAAGCCTGTACTGGTCAAAGGGCAAAACACTCAAAAAAATAATGTGGTGCGACGACGCGGCCATCAAGCCCTATTTTATTGCCGCAGGCAAGGCGCTGCGGTACGGCGATCTGCGCCGTCAGCTTTCGGACAGCCTGGAAGATAAGCCTTTTTTGCCGCTTTCGGAAGAACTGCAAAGAAATACATATTTTGAGTTCGGCAGCATTGAGGAGCACCTTAAATACAGGGATGCGGTGATGAAGGCTTATCCGAATGGGAATTTTCCTGTTTTTGAAAATTGTAACCATATGCAGTACCAGATCCAAAACCCGAAGGGCTTTGCGGAAATGCTGCGGTCGATCATGGAAGAGAGCAAATTAGTGCGGAGGGACGAGGATGTTCTGGGATAATGTGGCGTGGGTATACGATATTTTTGCCAATATCATCAACCGGAAAGCAAACAAGGCGCTGTGTGCGGCGGTAGAAGGGCTGATATCGCCCTCTGACGATGTGCTGGAATGTGCCTGTGGCACGGGGCTTTTGACCGGCGTCATTGCGCCCCACTGCAAAAGCCTAATCGCCACCGATTTTTCCGCAAAGATGCTGGAGCGGGCGAAAAAGAAATATGGAAAATATGGCAATGTGCGCTTTGAACAGGCGAATATCCTCCGGCTGGCCTATCCGGACGGGTGTTTTGATACGGTCATTGCGGCGAACGTGATCCATCTGTTGGACGAACCGTATCAAGCATTGCACGAGCTTGAGCGCGTCTGTAAGCCTGGCGGGAAAATCGTTATCCCGACCTATATGAATCAGACGGACAAGGGCAGGACCAACGGTGTTTCCGATGCCATCGGCAAGGCGGGCGCGGACTTCAAGCGGGAATTTACCCTTGACACATACAAGCGGTTTTTCTCCGATGCCGGGTATACGGATGCAAGCTATGTTCTGTGCGAAGGCAAGATCCCGTGCGCGGTGGCGGTCCTGCAAAGAGGGAAAATGTGACAAGCATCTCCATCTCGGCATGAAGCCCCGGATGCACGGCGACATGACGCCTTTGCGGAGAAGCTGCGGAGTATGGGCTTTGCCGATGTGCGGTATGTAGAGACTGCAGAAGTCATTTTCGGCTCCAAGCAGCGTGCGGCCATGATGATGCTGGGAAACTCCGGTATGCTGGCCGGCAGCCGCATAGCACTCACAAATTTCATAGCTGCTCATAAACCGACCCATATCTTTTCATCTCCCTGTACCACGCTTATAATAAGCCCAACGAATGAGCCGTGCGGCTCAAAAACAAGGAGGAACGTATCATGCTGAATGAAAATGTGGTAAAGCTGCTCAAGAGCGGTATGTGGGATCTGGCGACCTGCGCCAATGGCGAACCCAATGTGGTGCCTGTCGCGTTCAAAGACGTAACGCCGGATGGCAAGCTGGTGGTCGGTGATGTGTTTCTGGACACCACGCTGAAGAATCTGGCCGCCAGCAATGGTAAGATCGCCATCTCTGTGTACGACGCGCAGAACCTGGAGGGATATCAGGTGAAGGGCACGGCACAGTATGTCACCGAGGGCGCGGTGGTCAGCACTTTCAAGGCCATGGTGGAGAAGATGTTTAACGGCGCGGCCACCGCCAAGGGCGCGCTTGTCATCACGCCGGAGAAGGTCATCGTCACCACCCCCGGCGCGGACAACAAAAAAGAGCTTTGAGACCATAAGCGGGTGTGAAAACACACCCGCTTATAAATTTCATAGTGACTTGAAAGCAGCGGTATATCCCGCTATAATGAAGAAAACGCGGGAGGTGGGGATATGTACCAGAGAAAGCTGGAAAAGGACATTCGCTGTCCGCTGGAATACGGCATGGAGATATTCGGCGGGAAATGGAATTCCCGCATCATCTGTGTGCTGGCCGTGCTGGGGACGCTGCGGTACAGTGAACTGCGCAAGGAGATGGGCAACATCACCGACGCCGTACTGGCCGCCGCGCTGAAGGGACTGATCGCCAACGGCATCGTGGCACGAAAGTCCTACGACGAGATACCGCCCCGTGTGGAGTATTCCCTGACGGAGAAGGGCGCTTCCGTGGTGCCGATTTTGCAGAGCATCTGCCAGTGGGCGGGGGTATTTTATAAAGACGCGGGCGAAACGCCCATGATACAATGTCAGAAATGCGATCATCGCTGAGATAGAAAGGAGCAACCATCATGACCTACAACTTTGACGAGATCATCGACCGCCGCCATACCAACGCCCTGAACACCGACGGTTTCCGGGGCTACATCTTCCACGCAGGCCCGGAGAAGGTGTTCCCCTACAAGGACGAGGAGTTCGTCCGTATGTGGGTGGCCGACATGGAGTTCGGCGTGGCGCCGGAGATTCTGGACGCCCTCCGCGGCCGCATCGACCGCCGTATTTTCGGCTACACCGGCCTGTACGACGACGAATACTACAACGCCTTTTCCAAGTGGTGCAAGGATCACTACGACTGGGGCTTCCCCCGGGAGCAACTCTGCGTAACGCCGGGCATCATCCCCGCCTTGTACCAGCTGACGGAGACGCTGTGCACCAAGGATGAAAAGATGCTGGTAAACACCCCTGCCTACGGCTACTTTGTCCACGCGGCGGAGTACGCCGGTGTGGGCGTGCTGACCTCGCCGCTCCATAAGAAGGCCGACGGCACCTTCGAGATGGACTTCGAGGACTTCGAGAAGAAGTGCGCCGACCCCGCCTGCAAGCTGGTATTCTGGTGCAATCCCCAGAACCCCACCGGCCGCATGTGGACAGAGGAAGAGCTGCGCCGCGCCGGTGAGATCATGCGGAAATATAATCTGTGGGTGGTGTCCGACGAGATCCACTGTGACCTGATTCGCTGCGGCCGCCGCCATATCCCCATGGCCAAGGTCATGGGCGACTATCCCAAGCTCATTACCTGCATGGCACCCAGCAAGACCTTCAATCTGGCGGGTCTGGCTTTCTCCAATATCATCATTCGTGACAAGGCCCTCCGTGACCGGTTCAAGGATCGGGACAAGCTGTTCGGCATGGTGAATCCCATGTCCCTGACAGCGGCCAAGGCCGCCTATGAGCACGGCGGCGCGTGGCACGAGGCGCTGAAGGAATATCTGGACGGCAACTTCGCCTTTGTGAAGAAGTTCCTCGCCCGTGAGCTGCCTGAGGCGGTCATGTACATTCCGGAGGCCACGTATCTGGCGTGGGTCGATCTTGGCAAGTGCCTGCCGGAGACCACTGACCTGCCGGACTTCTTCGCCAACAAGGCGGGCGTGCTGCTGGAAGGCGGCAACGGCCTGTTCGTGGGCAACGCCGCCGGTTACATCCGCCTGAATCTGGCCATGCCCCGCAGCATTATTGAGACCGGCCTGACCCGCATGGTGGAGGCCATTCGCAAGGAACAGGAGTAAATCAGAAATCGTATGCAAACCATCAAGAAATATCTTCCCGGCATGGCGGTGTGCCTTGCCATCGCCGTACCCTCGTGGCTGCTGGGCAAGCTGGTGCCGGTCATCGGCGGCCCGGTGTTCTCCATCGTCATCGGTATGGTCATCGCCCTGTTTTGGACACCAGGCGCGGCCTGCAAACCGGGGGTGGGCTTTACCTCCAAGAAGATCCTGCAAACCGCCGTGGTGCTGCTGGGCTTCGGTCTGAACCTGAGCGTGGTGCTGCAAACCGGCAAGCAGTCTCTGCCCATCATCGTCTGCACCATCGCCACGTCGCTGCTGGTGGCCTTCGCCCTCCACAAGCTGCTGCACATCGACAGCAATATCAGCACCCTCATCGGCGTAGGCTCCTCCATCTGCGGCGGCAGCGCCATCGCCGCCACCGCGCCGGTGATCCGCGCCGACGATGAGGAGGTGGCGCAGGCTATCTC
>CAVBAZ010000060.1:0-14006 GCA_963593515.1 Bacteroidaceae bacterium | reverse complement strand
GGTTCCTTCGGGGGCGCTTCCGTGGCCTGACCGGTCAGCAGGGTCTCCACGCCGATGCCCAGCGCCGATGCCAGTGGTTCCAGCAATGTCACGTCGGGATAGCTCAGACCCCGCTCCCATTTGCTCACGGCCCGGTCCGTTACATGGAGCTGCTCCGCCAGCTCCTGCTGGGTCATTTTCCGCTCTCTGCGCAGCTTTGCGATAAAGCCGCCGAATGTTTCCTTGTCCATTGTCATGTCAGCATCACCTCGCCTCCCATTGTAGCAAGCCGCCGCCAAAAAGCAACAAACCAACGGTTGAATCGCAGCCGTAACTGCGATTTTCAGGAAAAGCGTCCGCCTTTTTTGTTGCAATTTTGTCCCGCTTCCTGTATGCTGGAGGGAGAAAAGCGAGGTGTGCGCCATGACGTTGCTGCAAATGAGCTATATTCTGGAGGTGGATCGCTGCGGCTCCATCAACCGGGCGGCCCAGAACCTGTTTGTGTCCCAGTCCGCCCTGTCCAGCGCCATTGCCGAGGTGGAGAACGAGCTGGGCATCACCATCTTCCACCGCTCCAACCGGGGCGTGTCGCTGACGGAGGATGGCCGCGAACTGCTGAACCAGATCACGCCCATCGTGGAGCGCAGCCGCAAGATCACCCGCTATTACAGCGAGCGCCGGGCGGAGAACCGGGTCACGCTGTCTATTGCCGCCCAGCGCTATCCCTTCTGCGCCAAGGCGTTCGTGGAGTTCCTGCATCTGCGGGAGGAGCCGCGGATCGAGGTCAGCTTCAAGGAGGTGGAGATGGCCGCCGTCATTGAGCAGGTGGCCCAGCAGCAGAGCGATCTGGGCGTTATTTTCGTGTCCGACATGACGGAGCATTTCATCCGCCGTATTCTGGAGGGCCGGAATCTGGAGTTCCACCAGCTGGCCCGTCTGCGGCCCCATGTGTTCATGCGCCGGGGCCACCCCCTGTCCGGGGAAAGCTCCGTGACGCTGGAGCAGCTGCACCAGTACCCCTACGCCGCCTTTACCCAGAGCGACACCAACCTCAACTACGCCGAGGAGGTGGTGGTGGGTACGGCCGCCGACTTCAATCAGGTGGTGTACGTCTCTGACCGGGCCACCATTTACAGTGTGATCGCCCACACCAACTGCGTGTCCACCGGAAGCGGCGTGCTGCCGGAGGGCTTCGGCGACGAGCGGCTGGTGGCGGTGCCGCTGATGGGACAGCACGATATGCGCCTTGGCTACATCAAGCTGCGCTCTGTGCCACTCAGCGACTCGGGACGGGAGTTTGTGGACATTTTACAGCAGATCATGAAGGAGCTGGAGGAGTAAGCGGAAAAGGAGGACGGTCGTCCTCCTTTTCTTTATGCCATATTCTTTTTGGCCGCCGACAGCATCAGCTTGATACGGTTCAGCTGGTTCACCTCGCTGGCGCCGGGGTCATAGTCCACGGCGGCGATGTTGGCCTGCGGATAGGCGGCTTTCAGCGCCTTGATAACGCCCTTGCCCACCACATGGTTAGGCAGGCACGCGAAGGGCTGGATGCACACGATGTTGGGCACCCCCTCCGTCAGCAGCTCCGCCATCTCGCCGCACAGGAACCAGCCCTCGCCGTACTGGTTGCCCAGCGACAGGAAGGGCTTAGCGAGGTCAGCGATATGCGCCATGGGCGTGGGCGGCTCAAAGCGGCGGCTGGCTTTCAGGGCCTCTACGGCTGGCCTGCGGACGGCCTCGATGCCGTCGGTTCCCACTCTGGCCAGCAGGCTGGACGTCCAGCCAGTGCCTAAGTAGTCGTGCTTGTAGCTCTGCTGATAGATGCACTCGATGAGGAAGTCGGTGAGATCGGGCACCACCGCCTCCGCGCCCTCCTGCTCCAGCAGGTCAACTAAGTAGTTGTTGGCAAGGGGCATGTACTTCACCAGAATCTCTCCTACGATGCCCACGCGGGGCTTGCGGAGACTCTCGTTCAGGGGCAGAGCGTCGAAATCCGCCACGATGCCCCGGCAGATGCCGCCATAGGTATAGCCGGTCTTTTCGCCCATGGCGTAGGCAATGGCGATATCGCGCCACTTGGCGTGGAGGGCGTTGGCGGAGCCGGGGACGGCTTCGTAGGGCCGGGTGCGGTACAGGCACCGCATGAGAAGATCGCCGAAGGTCAGTTGCCGCAGGGCGGACAGCAGCATGGCGGGGGAGACGCGGAAGCCCTCGTTCTTCTCCATGCCGTTGGCGTTCAGGGAGATAACGGGAATGTGGCTCAGTCCCGCCTTGTCCAGGGCACGGCGGATAAAGGCCACGTAGTTGCTGGCCCGGCAGCAGCCGCCGGTCTGGGTCATGATGAGCGCCAGCTTATCGGTGTCGTACCGTCCCGACAGCACCGCCTCCATCAGCTGCCCCACCGACAGAATGGAGGGATAGCAGGCGTCGTTGTTGACGTACTGCAAGCCCACGTCCACCGCTTTTCGGGTGGCGTTGTTGAGGATCTCCACATGGTAGCCGTGGCGGCGGAACACCGGCTCGATCACGTCAAAGTGGATGGGGGACATCTGGGGAGCCAGAATGGTATAGCCCTGCTCAAACATCTCCTTTGTGAACTCGGTGCGGTGATAATCCAGCGGCACCGGCTTGGCGCAGATATTTTGCTCACGCCGCATGTTCATGGCGGCCAGCAGGCTGCGGACACGGATACGGGCCGCGCCCAGATTGTTCACCTCGTCGATCTTCAGCACGGTGTAGAGCTTGTTGCACTTCTCTAGGATCTCGCACACCTGATCGGTGGTGACGGCGTCCAGTCCGCAGCCGAAGGAGAACAGCTGCACCAGCTCCAGATCGTCCCGTTTGCCCACGAACTCCGCCGCAGCGTACAGCCGGGAGTGGAACACCCACTGATCCACCACCCGCAGGGGACGCTGGGGCGGGGTGTCCAGCGGCAGGCTGTCCTCGGTGAATACGTACAGGCCGTAGGAGGCGATCAGCTCCGGAATGCCGTGGTTGATCTCCGGGTCGATGTGGTAGGGCCGTCCTGCCAGCACTACGCCCCGCTTGCCGCTTTGCGCCATTTCCGCAAGGCGGCGGCGTCCCTCGGCCCGGATGTCGTCCTTGGCCCGGCGCTGCTCGGCCCACGCGGCACGGGCGGCGGCGCGGACTTCGGCAGCGGGGATGCTCCACACGTCCCGGCATAGCTTTACCAGCCGATCCTCCGCCGTTTTCTCGCTGGTAAAGGCGATAAAGGGCCGGATGTACCGCACCTGACCGGAGGTGATGGCCTCCACGTTGTTTTTCAGGTTCTCCGGATAGGACACCACCATGGGGCAGTTATAGTGGTTCTGTGCATCGGGCGTCTCCTGATACTCATAGAACACGCAGGGGTGGAAAATGGTGGTGATCCCGTGCTGCACCAGCCATTCCACGTGGCCGTGGGCCAGCTTGGCGGGATAGCACTCCGACTCGGAGGGGATGGATTCCATGCCCATCTCATAGATGGCGCGGGTGGAGAAGGGAGACACCACCACCCGGAAGCCCAGCTGCCGGAAGAAGGTGGCCCAATAGGGATAGTTTTCGTACAGGTTCAGTACGCGCGGGATGCCGATAACGCCGCGCTTGGCTTCCTCCTCCGGGAGAGCGGGATAGTCGAACAGCCGCTGCCGCTTATAGGCCATCAGGTTGGCACCCGGCTGGGCGGCGTTGGGGTTCTTCACCCGCTTTTCGCAGCGGTTGCCGGAGATGTAGCGGCCGCCGTCGGAGAAGGTGTTCACCGTCAGCAGGCAGTTATTCTCGCATCCGCCGCAGCGGGCGGTCTTGGCGGTATAGGTCAGGGCGGCGATGTGGGCGAAGTCCAGCGTTTCCGTAGGCTGGCCGTGATAGCGGTCACGGGCGATCAGCGCCGCGCCGAAAGCGCCCATCAGGCCGGAAATATCGGGACATACCGCCTCGGCTCCGGCGATACGCTCAAAGGCCCGCAGCACCGCCTTATTATAGAAGGTGCCGCCCTGCACCACGATGTGGTGGCCCAGCTCGCGGGCGTCGGCCAGCTTGATGACCTTGAACAGGGCGTTCTTGATGACGGAATAGGCAAGTCCCGCGGAGATGTCCGACACCGCTGCGCCCTCCTTCTGGGCCTGCTTCACGTTGGAGTTCATAAACACGGTGCAGCGGGTGCCCAGATCCACCGGGTGCTGGGCAAACAGCGCCTCGTCGGCGAACTGCGCCGCCGTAAAGCCAAGGGAATTGGCGAAGTTTTCCAGAAAAGAGCCGCAGCCGGAGGAGCAGGCCTCGTTGAGCATCACGCTGTCCACGGTGCCGTTTTTCAGCCGGATGCACTTCATGTCCTGTCCGCCGATGTCCAGTACACAGTCCACCTGCGGATCGAAGAACGCCGCCGCTGTGGTGTGGGCGATGGTCTCCACCTCGCCCTCGTCCAGATGGAAGGCGGCTTTCAGCAGCGCTTCGCCGTAGCCGGTGGAGCAGGAGCGGGCAATACGGGCCGTGGGCGGCAGCAGCGCCGACAGCTGGACCATGGCGTCCATGGCGGTCCTGATGGGGCTGCCGCTGTTGTTGGCGTAGTACGACCAGAGAAGCTGCCCCTCCGCGCCGGTCAGTGCCAGCTTGGTGGTGGTGGAGCCGGCGTCAATGCCCAGAAAGCAGTCACCCTCGTATGTACTCAGGTCGGCCTTGGCCACCACCGCGTGGGCGTGGCGGGCGCAGAAGGCATCATACTCCGCCTTATCCGCGAACAGCGGCGGCAGGCGCTTGATCTCGAAGGCCATGGTGACGCCCTGTGCCAGCCGGTCGATCAGCTCGCCGATGGGCCGCGCCGCGGCGTCGGCTTCCGTCTCCAGTGCCGCGCCCATGGCGGCGAACAGGTGGGAGTTGTCGGGATCCACGATGTTTTCCGGTGTCAGCTTCAACGTGCGGATGAAGGCTTTTTTCAGTTCCGGCAGGAAGTGCAGCGGCCCGCCCAGAAAGGCCACACAGCCCCGAATGGGCTTGCCGCAGGCAAGGCCGGAGATGGTCTGGTTCACCACCGCCTGAAAGATGGAGGCGGCCAGATCGGCCCGGGTGGCGCCCTCGTTGATGAGGGGCTGGATGTCGGTCTTGGCAAACACGCCGCACCGGGCGGCAATGGTGTACAGCTCCTGATAGTTCGCCGCCGCGTCGTTAAGGCCCTTGGCGTCGGTCTGCAGCAGGGCGGCCATCTGGTCGATAAAGGAGCCGGTGCCGCCGGCGCACACGCCGTTCATCCGCTCCTCCAGACCGCCGGTGAAGTAGATGATCTTGGCGTCCTCGCCGCCCAACTCGATGGCCACGTCCGTCCGGGGATAGCGCTGCTCCAGCGCTGTGGCCACCGCTACCACCTCCTGCACAAAGGGGATGCCCAGCGCCCGGCCCAGATTGATGGAGCCGGAGCCGGTGATGGCGGGGCGGAGGGCACAGTCGCCCAGCGCCGTCCGGGCCTCACGCAGCAGCGCGGCCAGCGTCTGCTGGGTGTGGGCTTGATGGCGGCGGTAGTCACCGTAGATGATGTTGTCGTTGTCGTCCAGTACCACCAGTTTGACGGTGGTAGAGCCAATGTCGATACCGGCACGGTAGGTATTCATAGGTACGATATCCCTCCATCGGGTGATGTGAAAATTATATTAGAACATACCATATCACATTTTTCAGCGTTTTTGCGTTAATATTCTGTTAAGAAAAATCAATTTTCCACATCTGTGCCGGACAGCAAAAATGCATGTCCCACAGGGAAATTCTCCAAAAATACTTGAGCACCGGTACGGCATCTGATATAATAATATGTCAGAATACTATGCACTTGATTAAGGAGATGCACATAATATGAAACTTGGTATCGTGGGATTACCTAATGTGGGCAAGAGCACCCTGTTCAATGCCATCACCAACGCCGGGGCGGAAAGCGCCAACTATCCCTTCTGCACCATCGAGCCCAATGTGGGCGTGGTGGCCGTGCCCGATCCGCGGCTGGACAAGCTGGCGGAGATGTACGAGCCGGACAAAAAGACCCCTGCCGTCATTGAATTTGTGGACATCGCCGGCCTGGTGAAGGGCGCATCTCAGGGCGCGGGTCTGGGCAACAAGTTTTTGGAGAACATCCGCCGCACCGACGCCATCGTTCATGTGGTGCGCTGCTTCGATGACGAGAACATCATGCACGTCGTGGCCGACGCCAGCCAGAACGTGCCCGTCGATCCGCTGGGCGACATCGAGACCATCGATCTGGAGCTCATCATGGCCGATCTGGAGATGGTGAACCGCCGGGTGGAGAAGGCCGCCAAGGCCGCCAAGGGCGACAAGAAGTTCCTGCATGAAGCGGAGGTGTTCAAGGCGTTGGCCGAGCACCTGAACGCCGGAAAGTCCGCCCGCACCTTCGACTGCGGCGATGACCGGGCCATTGTGGAGACCGCCGATCTGCTGAGCCTGAAGCCCATCATCTACGCCGCCAACATGGACGAGGACGGCTTCGCCCACTATGAGGACAACAAGTATTTCGGCCTTGTCCGGGATCTGGCCGCCAAGGAGGGCGCGCAGGTGCTGCCCATCTGCGCCAAGCTGGAGCAGGATATCGCCGAGCTGGACGATCCCGAGGAGCGGGCCATGTTCCTGGCCGATCTGGGCATCGAGAAGTCCGGCCTTGACCGGCTGATCCAGTGCAGCTATGACCTGCTGGGCCTGATCTCCTTCCTGACCTACGGCAAGGACGAGTGCCGCGCGTGGACCATCCGCAAGGGCACCAAGGCCCCACAGGCCGCCGGTAAGATCCACAGCGATATCGAGCGGGGCTTCATCCGGGCCGAGACCATTAACTTTGACGAGATGATGGCCTGCGGCGGCAGCGTGGCCGCCGCCAAGGAGAAGGGCCTGCTGCGCTCCGAGGGCAAGGAGTACGTGGTCAAGGACGGCGACATGATCTACTTCCGCTTCAATGTGTGAGAAGGGGAGGGGCGGTACGCTGTCCTATGCGCTGCTGATCCTGCTGCAAAGCGTGCTGTATGGCTTCGGCAATCCTCTGTCCAAGATCGGCTTCCGCAGCATTACGGTGCTGTGGTGCCTTGGCATCCGGTTCTCCGGCGCGGCGGTACTGATGCTGCTGCTGTTCGGGCGGCGCACCGTGCGGACGCTGCATGCCGCGCCGGTGAAGGCGTGGCTGCCGTGCAGCCTTGCCATGGCGGCGGCCTACGCCAGCTGCAACATGGCGCTGCAATTCACCACCGCCACCAACGTGGGCTTCCTCATGTCGCTGCCGGTGCTGTTCACCCCGGCGCTGGCGTGGCTGCTGCTGAAGCGCCCCTACCCCAAGCGGATCATCCCCATACAGCTGGCGGTGATCGTGGGCTTGTACCTGCTGTGCTGCGGCGGCGAGAGCGGCAGCTTCACCTTCGGCACCGGCGAAGTGCTGGGATTGGTGTGCGCACTGGCACTGGCGGCGGCACTGGTATTCTCCGAACGGTCGCTGCCGGGCATCGACCCCGTGTCCATGGCCACGGCACAGGCCACCGTTACCGGTGTGCTGTGCCTGACGGCGGCGCTGATCTTCGACGACACGGCGGTGCTGCCGCAGGTGACCCCCACTGCGTGGCTGGTGGTGGCCTATCTGGCGCTGACCTGCACCTGTCTTTCCTATGTGCTGCAGAACACCGCCCTGACCCGGCTGTCCTCCTATACCGTGTCGCTGCTGCAATGCACCCAGCCCATCCTGACGGCGGCATGCTCCTACCTGCTGCTGCGGGAGCGGCTGACCGCCATCGGCCTCACCGGCGCGGCCATCATCGTGGCCTGCGTGGTGTGGGAGAACTGGCAGAGCGGACGCAAAGCAACTGCATAAGCCTGTCGGGATGCCGCTTTCAGCGGCATCTCGACAGTTTCTTTTTATGAAACTTTATGCCGACAATTTTGATGGTTTTTTAACAAGCGCATCGAATCAGCGACAATACTTTTCTTTACAGGAGAATTTTGCCGTGTTTTTCCGGAATTTGCATCTGTGGAAAGTATACAAAATCATTCGGTGAAATTCTCCGTCGAAAGCGGAAAAAGTGCTTGCAACCGCCGAAAAGGCATAGTATACTCACAAGTGTGGATCGTTAAAAGTGTGACAAACTGTCCACGATGTTTTGGAAAGTGAGAAAGGAAAGTAATCACTATGGAAAAACGGTATACTCTGCCCGTAGCCATCGCGCTGGTGGTGGGCACTGTCATCGGTTCCGGCGTTTTCTTCAAGGCCGAGGCCGTCCTGACAAAGACCGGCGGTAACCTGACTGTCGGTATTCTGGCGTTTATCATCATGGGCGTTGTCATGATTATCAGCGCCTGCACCTTCGGCGTCGTGGCCCAGAGCCATGAGGGCGTCGAGGGCCTCGTCGGCTATGCCGCCGCCTCCTGCGGTAAGACGTACAGCTACTATGTGGGCTGGTTCATGGCCGTCATCTATTATCCCTCTCTGGTGTCCGTGCTGAGCTGGCTGCCCGCCCGCTACTTCGGCGTGCTGATGGGCTGGGACGACGCCGTGATCGGCGGCCGCACCATGATGCTGGCCGGTGTGTTCATGGTCGTTACCTATACCATGAACGCGCTGGCTCCCAAGCTGGCCGGTAAGTTCGCCATCGCCACCACCGTCATCAAGCTGATCCCCCTGCTGCTGATGGCCGTTGTGGGCACCATTGTGGGTCTGACCAACGGCATGACCCAGTTCAATTTCTCCAACGTCGTTACCGAGATCCCCTTTGCCGAGGGTCTGTTCGGCGCTATCGTGTCCCTGGCTTTCGCCTTTGAGGGCTGGATCTGCGCCACCTCCATCGGCACCGAGCTGAAGGATTCCAAGAAGAATATGCCCCGCGCTCTGCTGATCGGCACCCTGATCGTTGCCATCGTGTACGTCATCTACTACGTCGGTCTGGCCGGCGCTGTGGAGTCCGAGGTCATGATGGCCGGCGGCGAAGCCGGCGCCAAGATCGCCTTCCAGAACATTTTCGGTCAGGTGGGCGGCGCTGCCATCTTCGTGTTCGTGGTCATCTCCTGCTGGGGCACCTGCAACGGCCTGACCATGGCCGTCACCCGCGGCCTGTTCGATCTGGCCACCGAGAGCGACAGCCCCAAGCTGAAGATGTTCAAGAACGTTGACCCCACCACCAACATGGCCAACAACTCCGCCGTGGCCGGTCTGCTGGTCAGCTCCCTGTGGCTGCTGTACTTCTACGGCGGCACCATCATGGAAGGCTTCGGTCCCTTCAAGTTCGACTCCTCCGAGCTGCCCATCATCACCCTGTACGCCCTGTATATCCCCATCTACATCGCCCTGATGAAGCGCAATGACCTGTCCGCCTTCCGCGGCAAGGTGATGCCCGTTCTGGCCATCCTGTGCTCCCTGTTCATGGTGTTCGCCGCCATTTACTCCCACAAGATGAATGTGGTCTATTACCTGATCGTGTTCTTCGTCATCGAGATCATCGGCTCCTTCTTCAAAGGCGGCAAGAAAGCGTAACGCTTCCTGACCCCGACATATCCGAACGGCCTGCGTCCTTACGGCGCGGGCCGTTTTTCTGCCTGTCCGGAGGGACGGAAGAATCTGGATATTGCAGGTAAAAAGTGGTTAAATATCCAGAATTGTCCATAATATGGAGACAAAACGCTTAAAAATAGTTACAACACAGAAACAAAACGGGAAAATCCATTGACGCCGTGAATTTTTATGCTATACTCGCCACTGTAAGACGAGCGCTCCTTACAAAACTTTTTTGGAGGAAAAGAACATGAAAAAAATCATTGCTCTGGTTCTGAGCCTGGTCATGGCGCTGAGCCTGGCCACGGTGGCCTTTGCCGCGATCCCCACCTGGTCGGATAACGAGGCAAAGACGCTGGACCTGTTCGACAAGACCTATAACACCAAACTGGAAGCTTCCGGCGCCGATGGTGTCGTTTTCAAGTACACCGCAGCCAAGGCCGCTTCCAAGGGCGTTACCGGCAACATCGGCTATTGGAAGGCCGACAACGACCCCGTCTGCTATGTGATGACCACCACCTATAACGACAACGTCAGCTTCGCCGTCAAGGCCCACGACGCCGACCTGAAGGTGGGTCAGCAGACCGACAAGGACAACCTGTACTACCTGACCGCCGTGGACGCCATCAGCTATAACTATGGCACCGCTTCCATGTTCACCGCATGGGGCACCACCTGTGGCCAGTATGCCAAGCCCGAGGACGCCGGTTCCCGCAGCTACGCCAAGGTCACCATGTATGACGGCAAGGAGTACATCTACCGTCTGGCCCAGAAGGCCAGCAACGACGATCCCGAGAAGAACGTCCTGATCGACGGCTTCGTCTACACCATGGAGGATACCGCCCTCAAGACCATCTCCCACACCTGGGTCGCCAGCAAGCTGGACAAGGACGGCAAGGTGACCGAGTATACCTGCGGCATCTGCAAGACCGTGGCGCAGGTGTATTCCTCCGTGAATCTGGTTCCCGCCGGCATGACCGTCGAGAAGCTGAGCGACGGCACCCTGATCGCCTTCAAGTACACCCCCGCCAACAGCGGCAATAACGGCAGCACCACCAAGCCGGATGTGGACTCCGCCAAGACCTTTGATGCCGGTATCGCCATGTACGTGGGCATGAGCCTGCTGTCCGTGGCCGGCGGCGCCGTGGTCATCGGCAAGAAGAAGTCCTTCTGAGCCGTTGTCAGAATTATATAAAGAGAAACACGGAAAGGGACGCCCTCGGGCGTCTCTTTCCGCGTTTTTCCGGTGTCCGCCGGACGGTAACAAACCCCTTGCAAAAGGTTACACTTTGGAAACAATTCCCTCCAAAGCCTTGACGGCTGGAAAATTTATGCTATACTGGCAACTGTAAAAACAAGAAACACGTTTTTACAAACAAATTTTTATGGAGGAAAAAAACATGAAGAAAATTGTTGCTCTGGTTCTGGCCATGGTTATGGCTCTGAGCCTGGCTACCGTCGCTTTCGCTGTTCCCCTGTGGACCAACGGCGGCGATGTCGCTTTCGACAAGTACGATGCTAAGTACAACACCAAGTCCGAGAATGATGTGACCTTCACCTTCCACGCTGCCAAGGCTCCCGATGGTAAGGGCAATGTTGGTAACATCGCTTACTGGTCCAACGTTGACGAGGATCAGGTCATCCGCTTCTATGTCATGACTGACAAGTGGACTGCTGACACCTCTTTCGCCGTGAAGCTGCACAACGCTAACATCCCCGTTGGCGGCACCAAGGACGAGACTTCCGAGGGTGCTGCTGAGCCTCTGTACTTCATGACCGAGGTCACCAACGTTGAGTATATCTACGAGGCCAAGGCCTTTGCAACTTGGGGCACCCTGTGCGAGCAGTACAAGAAGCCCGCTGATGCTGACAAGGTCACCTATGTTCAGTACACCGCCGCTCTGGAGGCTGGTGAGCCCGTCGTTATCGATGCCATCAATGCTGCTAATGTCGCTGCTGACGGTATGAACTGTGTGCTGGTGAACGGCGTTGTCTACGCTGTCAAGGGCACCCGCCTGAGCGCTATCCAGCACAGCTGGGCTCCCACCGCTTGGGCCAAGGACGGCAGTGTCACCACTTACACCTGCCAGACCTGCAAGACCGTTGCTAAGGTCATCGAGTCCATGTACGTCGCCGACAAGACCAAGTCCCATGTTCAGCTGAGCAATGGCGACCTGATCGAGTTCTCCTATACTGTTGGCAAGACCGGCACCACCACTGGTGTTGACTCTGCTAAGACCTTCGACGCTGGTATCGCCATGTATGTTGGCATGAGCCTGCTGTCCGTCGCTGGCGGCGCTGTCGTCATCGGCAAGAAGAAGGAGTTCTAATTTAGAACCTCGTTCTGAATGATAAAAAGAGACGCTCGCAAGAGCGTCTCTTTTTTTGCCCGCTTGACAACGGCGAAGAAATGGGTATAATAAAGATAAGGAGACGCTGCGACAAGCGGTTGATCTCAGGTTAGATTAGGTTTTACAATGAAAACCGTCACTTGCCGGAGTGGCGGTTTTCGCGTTTCTTTACGATAATGGTAACGGTAAAGTCACCGATATGGAAAGTAATACGCATATGTCCACCCCCTTTCGCAAGGGAGTAGATCAACCGCCTGCCGTTGTGCAGCGTCTGCAACAATTGTACCACATGTGTGATCGGCTGTCGATCACACATGTGGTACATGCTTTTTGTTATCCCAATATCTCTGCGGCGGTGTCCACGATGATCTCCGCACCGGCGGCTTCCAGCGCCGCGCGGCCCCGGAAGCCCCACGCTACGCCGATCATGGCGAGCCCTGCGTTGCGGGCGGTCTCAACATCCACCTCGCTGTCGCCCACATAAACGGCGGTGGAACTATCGGCGTTCAGCTCCGCCAGTGCGCGGCGCACCATGTCGGGGGCGGGCTTGCGGGGTGTCTCCGGACTTTCACCGAAGGTGGGGATGCCGGGGAAGAACCGCGCCGCCAGCGCGCACGCCGCCCCGTGGGGCTTGTTGGAGACGATGGCCACCTTGCAGCCCCGCTGGCGCAGCGCCTCCAGCAGCTCGGGGATGCCGGGGTAGGGGTGGGTCTCCACGCAGGTGTGGGCCTGATACCACGCCTTGTAATCCCGCATGATGGCGGCGAAATCCGGCGTGTCCTCGCCCTGCGGCAGCACGGCGGCCATCAGCCGCACCGCGCCGTTGCCCAGCCCGCGCCGCACCTCCTCGCGGGTGCGCTGAGGGTAGCCGTACTGCGCCAGCGTATGGTTGGCGGCGGCGGTCAGGTCGTCCAGTGTGTCCAGCAGCGTGCCGTCCATGTCGAACAGGTACGTCTGATATATCATAGGTATCATCCTTTCGTGTCATTCTGCGCCCGATGATATCACAGGCGGCGGCCGATTGCAAGCGGAAAGCTGCAATATCTCTCCCGCGCCGGAGAAGTGATGGAGGAAACGGCTGTTTTCTGTGCAAATTCCTGCGTTTTCCCCGTTGACAAGGGCGGAAATCGGCGATATAATACGGTAATCAAAGGCAATGACGGAGAAGAAACCGTTTGTCACCGGCCAAAGAGAGGGGTGCCCCGGCTGAAAGCATCCTGCCCACGACGCGGCCTGTACCACTCCCGAGCCGCCTGCGAGGAGCAGGACGGGCGTTGCCCGTTACAGCAATCACGAGCGACGGCGTATGCCGGGTCTCTTCCGCCGATACTGCGTTGCAGAAGCTTGAAATACACACGGTATTCCTGCGCTTCCGCGCCTTGTCTCGACGAAAGATACTTCGCCATCCGCGATGACCAGCGGAAGCGTGTGGTAAGCCGTAAGCAGGGTGGAACCGTGGAGTAAAGCATTTTTACCTCACCCCTGAACACATCAGGGGTGGGGATTTTTTATCCCGCCCCAACGACAAGGAGGATATTCCCATGAGCGAAGAAAACATCTATACCTTTGAAAACGAGCAGTACCGCCGGACTTACTGGCATACCTGTTCCCACATTTTGGCCCAGGCCGTGAAGCGCCTGCACCCCGAGGTCAAGCTGGCCATCGGCCCCAGCATCGACAACGGCTTTTATTACGATCTGGACGCACCCTTTGCCTTCACTCCCGAGAACCTGACGGAGATCGAGGCCGAGATGCGGAAGATCTGCAAGGAAAAGCTGAAGCTGGAGCGCTTCGAGCTGCCCCGCGAGGAAGCCATCAAGTTCATGGAGGAGAAGGAAGAACCCTACAAGGTGGAGCTCATCAACGATCTTCCGGAGGACGCCGTTATCTCCTTCTACCGTCAGGGCGAGTTCGTGGACCTGTGCGCCGGCCCTCACGTGGACTCTACCGGCCGCATCAAGGGCAGCGGCATCAAGCTGACCGCCTGCAACGCCGCTTACTGGCGCGGCGATTCCAACCGCAAGCAGCTGCAGCGTATCTATGGCGTGGCCTTCCCCAACAAGGACGAGCTGGAAGCCTATCTGAAGCAGCGCGAGGAGGCTCTGAAGCGCGACCACAACAAGCTGGGCCGCGAGCTGGAGTATTTCACCACTGTGGAT
>CAVBAZ010000059.1:0-16336 GCA_963593515.1 Bacteroidaceae bacterium | reverse complement strand
GTGTCGGGATCCACCAGGTCGCCGCACTTCACGTCGGCGCGGTCGCGGATGCGGATACGCGGCGCGATAGGCGTGCCGTCTGCCAGCGTGAAGGTGTTGTCATAGGAGGCCAGACCGACGACGTCGATCTCGCGGCCCACCTCGGCGTTGACGACCTCATTGTTCGGGGTGATGTAGCCGTCGATAAACACGCGGCACTCGTTGCCGTCGGCATCCCGTACCATGATGGTCTGTACCAGACCCTCGGCCTTTTCGACCTTGGTGATAACGCCCTTGACCCGGATCAGGCTGCCCAGAACGCTGCCGTCATTGACCTGCGCGGCGGTGACCTCCGTGGGTACGATGGGTGTGGCTTCGCCGATCTTCTCGATGCTGGTGACGGCCAGCTGGCGCTCACCCTGATAGGAGCTGGTGGTACCGGTGATGCGGACCTTATCGCCGACCTTGAAGTCACCGGCCACGGGGAAGCAGTTGATACCGGCGGTATCATCCTGAACATAGATGCAATCGAAGAAGGCGGTGTTCTTGTCATAGCCGGAGGCGTTGGAGGTGACGATGGCCTCGATGGTGAACTTGACGCCCTCGTCCTTCTCGGCCTGCACGTCCTTGATGGCCGTGATCTTCACGGGGTTGAGCAGGTTGAGCAGGTTCTCGCAGATGCGGTAGTTGGAATAGTTCTTCTCCGCACCATTATCCACCTGCGCCTGCACCTCGAAGTTGGACATGAAGGCTGCGCCGGAGACAACGACCAGGCCCTTACCGTCCAGCTGCTCGGTGGCCATGACCATCAGGCGGTTGTCATTCGCGGCGTAGGCGTATTTGGGAGTACCAGCGCCGCCCCGGCCGTCGCTGTCCACGTCAATGGAGTAGGTGGTGGCATGGCCATAGACCACAGGGGATACGGTGGTGGGCAGGGTGGAGGTGGCATTGCCGTTAGCGTCCACAGCGTAGATGGATGCGCCGCCGTAATGGCTGAACCGCTCGGTGTAGAGCTTGTCATAGGGATGATCCCCATCGTAGATCACGCCGTTGTTCAGCGGGTTATCCATGTTGTAGTCGCTGAAGTACAGACGCCACTTGTCCACACCGTCGGCTGCGCTGCGGATATCGTCATAGGTGGCGTCGTCGCTGATGCGCAGGCTGGAGCCAAGGGCGGCCAGCACCTCATTCTGGGTGGCGGCCATGTGCTTGATGGCGGGGTTGTTCTGGATCACGTCGTAGTTTTCGTAGTTATCCGACCAACCAGCCAGGATCACAGTGCCGCCGTTGGCGTTGAAAGCGGTGATGGCGGCCAGCTCCTCGGTGCTGTACGTTTTGGGATCGGCCTGCGCGGCTGCCAGACGGCGGCTGGGTGCGGTCAGGATCAGCGCCTTGTACTTGGGGTTGGAGCAGGCGGCGATCAGATCGGCGCTGGTATCCAGCTGTACGGTACGCACATTGTAGCTGGCGGCCAGCTCACCGAAGTTGCCCATGGAATCCTTGTAGTTGCCGTTCACATACTCGTTGTAGTGAGAGGCGTCGATGCCGATATACACCAGATCATCCGCATTCAGGACATCCAGTGTGATATCCTTGGTGAAGGTGTAATCCTTGCCGCCCTGCTCGATCACCGCCGTTACGGTGATGGTCACGCTGCGGGCGCTGGTGGGCATCCACTGGAAGGGGACGTCGAGCGTGCTGCTGGCGGCCACGGTATAACCGGTGGTGTCGGTGCCGATGACTGTGGAACCAATGGTGTAGGTCAGAGACTTGACGGTGGCGTCAGAAGCCTCGCTGTTGAACAGGGTGGTGGTCAGGGTCAGCTCCTCGTTGGTAACGGGAGTGGAAGTGCCGCAGACCAGATTGGAGATGCCCAGCTTCAGGGTCTCGCCCACCCAGACGGGAGCGGTCACAGCCAGATCGCCGTCGGCTTCGGTGACGCGGATGAAGTAGTAGCTGTAGCCGGAGTCCAGCGTCGTGGACAGCTCACCGGCAGCCAGCTCGGCGGCATTGTCCCAAGTGTAGGCGACCTTGCCGGAGTTGACGACCACTTCCACCTTGGCGATGGAATCGGTAGCGTCGGGATCATTGACAGAAACACTGATGTCCAGCTTCTCGGGAACGTCGGTGATGCTGCTGCCCATGATCTGACCGTTGACGGAGTAGTTCACCAGCAGGTTCTTATCCTCGGTGGCATACATGTGCATCTCGCGGATGGCCTGATAGATGCCCTCTTCCGTGAAGTCGTCGGTGAGGATAACGTCGCGGGCGTCGTTGGCGTTGCCCCACTTGCCCTTGTGGTTATCCTGGTTGTTGGTGGGAGCCACATGCCAGCCCTTATCCAGTGCCATGATGTACTGCTCATAGCTGGGATAGTAGCCGCCGGCACCGATCTGGCCCTCGCCATTGCCGACCTCCACCATGTACATGCGGCTGTCGATCACGGGATCCCAATAGGCGAAGTCGGAGAAGTTGCCGAAGGTCTTGCCGGGGTGGTTGAACTGGCTGATGGTGTCCGCACCCTCAGCCTGGCTCAGCAGGGCGTAATAGGCCTTCATGCCGGCGTCGTTGGTCTTGTTGTTCAGCGTGGTGTTATTGCGGGAGACAACGCCGGGAGTGTTAAAGGTGTTGATGTGGCCGGGGCCGCCGGACCATGTCATCTCAAAGCCGCTGATGGCAATGATATTGCTGTGGGTGGCGTTGAAGTTGTCAATGGTGCTCTTATAGGTGCTCCAGCTGTGGCTGGCGTCGGAATCCTTCACCAGAGAAGTATCGTACAGCGCGGCTTCCACATTGGGGTCATTCTTGCTGTCGAAGTAGTTGGAGTGGTCGGTGAAGGCCACGAACTGAACGTTGGCGCTCTCGGGCAGATTGGCAATGTAGTTCAGCGCGTCCGTCAGGGAACCGGCGCCGTCGGAGTACTGGGTGTGGCCGTGGAGCTGGCCGAAGTAGGCGGTGAACTGCGCCTTGCCGACGGTGAAGCTCCAGCTCTTGGTGACTTCCTTGTTGTCATCACGCTTGACGGTCAGGGAGACGACAACCTTACCGTCCGCCATATCCTGAGCGGGAGTATAGGTGACCTTTCCGGTGGCCGCGTTATAGGTGGGCGTGACCGCCACACCCTGCACTGTCATGGTAATGGTGGGATCGTTGTGTACGTTGACCAGCGTTGCGCCGATGTCAGGACGCTTGTCGTTCAGCGTCTGGGCGTTGGCGGCGGGGAACACGTCCACGATGGAGGGCTCGTCCTTCACTTCGATCTCAACGGTGCCGTCGAAGGAAACGCCCTTCTCGTCCGTACCGGAAACGGTAATGGTCAGCTTGTCGCCCTGCACGAGGGCGTCGGGGATGTTGACGGTGTAGGTGCCATCCTCAGCCTTGAGGACGGAGAGAGCCGTGCCGTCACTCAGTTTGGCGCTGATGGTCTTGACGCCGAAGGGTGCGTCAACGCTGAAGGGCAGCGTGTAATCCTGACCGAGGTAGGCGTTGAGAGAGGTGTCGAACCAGACGGAGGGATCGTTCACGATGCCGTCGTTGACACGCACGCCGTCTGCCACGGGATAGAAGTTGAAGGAGTAGATGGTGTAATCCAAATTACCATCCTTGCTGTACATGCTGTAGGTCTTAAAGCTGTCGCTGTAATACTCCAGCCACTGACTGTGGCCGCTGTACTTGGCGACACGGCTCTCCATCTCGAAGCCGCCCACACCGCCGGAGCAGGTACGTACCAGCCAGTCGGCGTCGTTGGTGGTCACGCCCTCTTCGGTGAAGTTCTTGCTGTAGAAGGCGTTGTTGCCGGTGCCGTTGGAGCACAGATAGCCGTAGGTCTCGTTATAGAAGCGCAGGTATTCGCCGTTTTCCTCCACGGTAAAGATAGCGGCGCCATTGCCCATAGTGAGCTTGCCGTTATCGATCACGGTGGTGCTGGACTTCTCGATCGACTGGCTGTCGTTCTCAGCGGCCAGCGCGGCCTGTGCAGCGGCGCTGTAGATCACGACCTTATCACCGGCCTTGGGCAGACCACCGTCGGGGGTGTCGGAGGCGTCGTCAACTACCAGATAGAACTGAATCTCGAAATATTCGCCAGTTGTATTCTGATTATATGCGCTCCAAGTGTCTTTGTCGGAGCGGTACTGGATGCGGTAGCCAGTACGAGCGGTATTGTCCACATAGAAAAGACCGACCTTGCCGTCAATGGCAGTAACTTTCCAGTTGGGGTTTACTTCGTCCAGAGGCATGCTGGTAAAGCCTGTGCCCATGGCCAGCTTCTTGCCGTCGGCGGTGGAGAAGGTATAGGTGCCGTCAGCATTGATGCCCACCGTCCAGATATCCGCCTTGGTGTAGCCGGACAGCTTGCCGTCGGCCAGCGTAACGGCGGTGGCCTTGTTATAGTAGCCGCTGTAGTCGGTGGACAGAGCCTTCATGCTAGCGGGGTTAAAGGCCACCACGGTGTCACCGTCAGACAGACTGGTGACGATGCCGCTTTGACGGATCTTGTAGAAGCAAACTTCAAAAGTGTTGCTGGTTGTGTTCTGATTGTATGCGCTCCAAGTGTCTTTGTCGGAGCGATACTGGATGCGGTAGCCAGTGCGGGCGGCATTGTCTACATAGTAGAACCCGGCCTTACCATCGATGGCAGTAACTTTCCAGTTGGGGTTTACTTCGTCCAAAGGCATGCTGGTAAAGCCTGTGCCCATAGCCAGCTTCTTGCCGTCAGCGGTGGAGAAGGTATAGGTGCCGTCAGCATTGACACCTACCGTCCAGACATCGGCTTCGGTATAGCCGGTCAGTTTGCCGCTGGTCAGCGTAACGGCGGTGGCTTTGTTATAGTAGCCGCTGTACTCGGTGGACAGGGCCTTCATGTTGGCGGGGTTGTAGATCACGACCTTGTCGCCGTTCTGGAACAGCGGTGCCTCGGCCTTCACGGTATAGGCGAAGGTGGCCTCGTCGCTGTCATCCATGCCATCCTTGGTGGCCTTGACAATGAAGGTGGTGTCCGCGTCGACCTTCACGGGAGCGGTGTACTCCGTATAGTCACCGGTGGTCTTGTAGAAGATCTTTGCGCCATCGGTGGAACAGGCAAAGGCGACCTCGGTGCCCTTGGCGATCTCACCGGCAAGGGGAGTCGCGGTGGGGGTAGCGACCTTTTCAGCGGGGGTCACGGCATCCACGTAGTCCCTTACCAGCGTGGCTTTGAAGAATTGGAAGGTGTAGATGTTCGCCTTGCTGCTGTCCATGCCGTACACGGTGAATATATTGTTGTAATATTCCAGATACTGGGCCTTGCCGTTATAGTTGGCGGTATCCGCCTTGACGAAATAGCCGCCATCGGTGGATTCCAGCTGGAACAGGGTGAACTCGCTGCTGGCAGACTCCAGCTTAAGATCGGTGGTATCCATATACAGATACTTACCGTCAGCGGTAAAATAGACCTTATCGGTGTTTTCCGTGTTGCGATTGAACGTGAAAACGGCATTGGTCGCCTCGGTGGCCAATGCGCTGCCGCTGAGGGTGGCTGCGGCGGAGCCGAGCTGCGCCTTGGTCGTGCCGTTCTTAGTGGTGTACTCCTTATACTCCGTGGTCATGATCTTGCCGCTGTCGGGGTTGTAGATCAGGACCTGATCGCCGTTCTCAAGATCCGTGGCCATCGTGCGGATATACTTCGTCACAACATTGTAGGCCCTATAGTTGAAGGTGACTTCCTCACTGCCCTTCATGCCATCCTTGGTGGCCTTGACGGTGATGGTGCAGGAGGTCTCGATGGTCACAGGGCCGGTATAGTCCTGATATACGCCGTCACCGATCTTGTACTGGAGCTTTGCGCCCTCGGTAGCACATTCAAAGGCGACGGTTCTGCCGACCTCGATATCACTGGAAGCGGTTCCGGTGGGGGTGGCGACCTGCTCAGTCACACTGCCGCCAGCGTTGAGCCTGTAGAGGGCGATATCCTGCTGGCCACTAAAATAGGCAGCAAAGAGAGTATTACTGGAATTAAAGCGTAGCCAGTTGTGGGTATATGTACCCTGTGCTTTAACGGTAGCTGCGCCGTCCGTTGCGATAGAGATCGTCCAGGAAGAATTATCGCTCAAAGCTGTTTCTGTCCGCAGATAATTCTTGGAACTGCTGGCGGCGTACAGGTAACCGGAGCCTGTGCTAAATGCCCAGGTATCATCCTTCGTACCTTTTGCCAGTGTCAGTATCTGTACTTCACTGGTCAGCGTAATGATTCCCTCGCTGGCCGCGACAGCCACAGCGGCACGATTGTTGTTGTTCTGAGTCGTGCCGAGTGCATAGCTTGCGGCTGCGTTCGCAATGATGATCTGGTCACCAGCTTGCAATGTAGAAGCATCGGTGACCAATGATGCGGTTGCCGCTGTTTCCGTCTCCGTCGCGAACGCCGACACCGGCAGCAGCGAGAGCAGCATCACCAGTGACAGCAGCACGGAGAGGATCCGTTTGCTTGTTCGTCCTTTCATTCATAAACCTCCAGTCTCTTTTTCCTACTCGGTCCTTTCCGCGCCCTGTCTCCTTTCTGATACAGACAGAAAAACCGCCCCACCTGCACAGGGCAGGCGGACGGCGATCCACAAATTCAGGAGGGTATGCTTGATTGCCGAATCTCAGGCGAAACTTGTCCCAAATCGTGGATAGTGCCAAAAACCGGAGCAGACCTTTCGTATTGATGGTCATATTGTACCATATCTTTCCGCCAAAAGCCACCCCTAAATCAGCATTTTTGTAAAACCTTTTTTGCCGCTTTGTAAGACCTGCGTCAAGCGGCGCGGTATTGACATCGGGCGGTGAACTTGCTATGCTGGTAAAAACAAAAACGGAGGTTTTCCGGATGAAACAGACCCTTTCCCGCGCCACCCCGGCTCAGTGGTGGCAGAAGAACCGCGTCAGCTGTCTGGTCCTGGCCGCGGCGCTGGTGCTTTTTATCGTCGTCCGTGCCATCGCCGTGCCGGAGGAGGAAAACAGCAGTCAGGCCGCGGAATACGCGGAATATGAAAACGGCGTCATTACCGCCGTGCTGACGGACAATACCTTTACCGATCCGGCGGCGGACAACGCCCTGCGGGGCGAGCAGCTGCTGCTGGCGGAGGTCAAGACCGGCCAGTACAAGGGCGAGACCCTGCAGGTATACAGCTATGTGGGGCCGCTGTACGGCGGACAGCTGAAGGTGGGCGACGGCGCCACACTGCTGATCTCCACCTATGCCGACGGCACCCATACCGCCACGGTATATGAGTACAACCGCCTGCCGGTGCTGGTGGTGATCGTGGCCATGTTCCTGATCGCCACGGTGGCCGTGGGCGGAAAGGTGGGCGCGAAGTCGCTGGTGGCGCTGGCCATAACGCTGGTGTGCCTGTTCTGGATATTGATCCCGCTGCTGATGAAAGGCGCGCCCACGCTGCTGACGGTGTTTCTGGTGTGCGCCTATATCACGGTGGTGACCATGGTGATTTTGGGCGGCGTGCAGCGCAAGACCGTGTGCGCCACGCTGGGCACCATCGCCGGAACGGCGCTGTCGCTGCTGTTCGGTCTGGCGGCCCAGAGCCTTGCCCGTGTGGACGGCCTGCGGCTGGCGGACGTGGAGCCGCTTCTGCAGCTGCGCCAGACCGGTACGCCGCTGGGCCTGCGGGGCTTGCTGGTGGGCGGTATCGTCATCAGCGCGCTGGGCGCGGTGATGGACGTTGCCATGAGCATTGCCTCCGCCCTGACGGAGGTACATGCCGTCGCCCCGGATCGGGGCGCAAAGGATCTGTTCCGCTCCGGCATGAACATCGGCCGCGATATGGTGGGCACCATGACCAATACGCTGATCCTGGCCTTCCTGGGCAGCGGCTTTGCCCTTATCATTTACCTCTATTCGCTGGGCCTGAGCCCCTATCAGCTTATCAGCTCGGCCTACCTGACCATCGAGGTGGTCAGCAGCATCTCCAGCAGCATTGGCGTGATCCTGTCGGTGCCGCTGACGGCGCTTATCAGTTCGGTGATCCTGACAAAGGGAAAGGCGTGACCGCGCCCGCATATATGATGGAAAGAAAACAGGTATTCCCCGGCCGATGGCTGGGGAATACCTGTTTTCAGAAAGAGAAAAGATCTTGGTAAACGA
Source organism: Bacteroidaceae bacterium (assembly GCA_963593515.1). GTDB lineage: Bacteria > Bacillota > Clostridia > Oscillospirales > Oscillospiraceae > Vescimonas. The sequence goes on along the minus strand of CAVBAZ010000059.1, from coordinate 8,241 downwards.
TCTCGTTTACAGGTTCTTCTCGTAGGACTCGATCATCTTCTTGAACGTGTGACCCGTAGAAACGTCGGGATCGTCAGCCGGTGAAAACGCCGCGACCGCCTGCGGCACAGCGGTTTGCGCCGCTGCCTGACGCCGCAGGCTTTGCAGGTGCTTTTCGCAGCTTTCGCCGGTGAATATCTTGATATCCAGACGGAGGGAACCGTCCTCCTCCGGTGTGACGAAGATCTTGTCGATATAGCGGGTCACAAATTCCTTGGTGATGACGCCCGCGGCGGCGTCCTTCTGGGCGCTGCGCAGGACGGTGCGGATGGTGTCCAGCTGCTGCTTCATGCTTCCAGCGGATTCCTGCTGGACGGTCAGCTCGTCCAGCTGAGCTTGCAGCGTTTTGGCTTCCGCGGAGCACTGCTTGTTCATGGCGAGGAAGTCCGCGTCGTCCAGTTTACCCTGTGCGTTATAGGTCAGCAGCTTCATGCGCTTCTGCTCCACCGTGGCCAGCTTCTTATGCAGCGCGGCGACTTGAACGTCCAGCCTGCCGCCGCGATCCAGAGAGCGGTACATCTCCACATACGCTTCAATCAGGGCCTCTGCGCTGGCCTCCGTGTCGCGGAACACGTCCAGCAGCAGGGGCTTGATCTCGTTCTCGTAGATGGGGAAGGAATCGCAGGAGTCCGCGCCGTTTTTGATTTTGCCGGAGCAGACCCACTTGCTATTTTTGTGACCCTGCTTGTCCTGAGACTCCCGGCGGTAGTAGGCGGTGCCGCAGCAGGTGCAGAACAGCTTGCCGGTCAGCAGATTGGCGTGGTTGCAGACGCCCTGCCGGTTCTTTACATCGTCGCTGCGGCGGCGGAGAATGGCGTTGGCTTGCTCCCACAGCGCCTCAGATACGATAGCGGGCACGATCTCGCCCGTCTCGTCCTTGAACATGACCCATTCCTCTGGCGGCAGGAACTTCTGCTTCCTGGTGAACATGTCCACCACCTTGACCTTGTTGCCCACGTAGTAGCCCTTATACTTGGGGTTGGAGATCATGTTGGACATGGTGGTGTGGGCGATCTTCCTACCGTTGAGATTGCGGTAGCCCTTCTCCCAGAACAGCGCTTCGATCTGCTTCATGGAGTATTGATCGGTGGCGTACAGCTCAAACAGCTCCCGCACCATGGGAGCCTGCTCCTCGTCGATGACAAGGCGGCGGTTCTCCTTGCGGTAGCCGAAGATGCGGCTGTTGCCCAGTACCACGCTGTTTTTGATGGCCTGCTGATGGCCGAATTTCACGCGGCTGCTGAGCTTGCGCAGCTCGTCCTGCGCGATGGAGGACATGATGGACAGCCGCAGCTCGGAGTCCTCATCAAAGGTGTTGATGTTGTCGTTCTGGAAGAAGACGCCTACGCCGCAGCCGAGGAGCCGGCGGGTAAACTGAATGGAGTCCAGCGTATTGCGGGCGAAACGGGAGATCTCCTTGGTGATGATAAGGTCAAAGGTATCCTCCGCCGCATCATCGATCATGCGGTTGAAGTTCTCCCGGTGTCTGGTGGAGATGCCGGACAGGCCCTCGTCAATGTAGCCGGGGACGAACGTCCATGCGGCGTTCCGGCGGATGAAGTCCTCGTAATATTGGATCTGGTTGCCCAGCGAGTTCAGCTGCTCGTCGGACTCGGAGGACACGCGGGCGTAGTACGTCACCCGCAGGGGAATGTCGTATAAGCTCTTTGTCCGCAGCTGCTGCCGGATGTTGTGAATGTCCATGATCGCACCTCGCAAATGAGTTCGTATTATCATGTCCTGCATTGTAACAAATGAAACAAGAAAAATGAATAGAAAATGTTCCCTGCGGAAAGACTTGCCACAGGGAACATTTATTTTTGAAGAATTGACCGAAATATACGGCCATGAAATTTGAAACGATGCGTGCGTATGAGAGGGAGGCCAGGTGGATGGCGGGGCATATACAGGCGCGGAGCGAGGCGTATCGCTGGGGGATGCTGACCTGGTTCAATCAGCTGCTGCTGGAGCAGGGCGCTATCACCGAAGCGGAATTTAGGCAAATGCGGCTTGCGATCGAAAAGGGAATGAGAGAACCGGACAAAAGCAGAGCCAAGTGATTCTTCACTTGGCTCTGCCTTTTATAAAGAAAATGAGCGAGACACTCTGTGTCTCGCTCATTTAACAATTAAATTGACTTAGAACTCCTTCTTCTTGCCGATGACGATGGCGCCGCCGGTCACAGACAGGAGAGACAGACCGACATACAGGGCGATACCTGCATCGAAGGTCTTACCGGACTGGATGTCCTTTGCGGGGGTGGTAGAACCGCCGCTGGTATTGCCGCCGGAAGTGGTCTCGGTGCGCTTTACATAGCCGCAGACAGAGCAGGTGCTGACCGTAGTGGTCGTCTTGCCGACAGTCTCGCTCTTGGTGGTGAACTTGTGACCCTCGTTGTCGAGGTGAGCGGTGCAGTTGGCGTCAGTGCACTTATGCCAGTGGTTGGTCTCGTCGCGGAGCCACTTGCTTGTGTCAGCGGTGTGCTGGTGATCCTCGCCGACGGTGCCGCCGATGGCGTAGCCGCAGGTCTTGCAGGTCTCAACGCCGGTAGCTTCGTTCTTGTCGAAGTCATGCTTGGCGCGGGAATCCTTGATCTCAGTGCCGCAGACGGTGCAGGTCTTGAAATGCTCGGTGGCGTTGGTGACATAGTCGCCGGGGGTGTGATCCTTCTTCGCAATGGTCAGCTTGTCGAGCGTGGTAGCCGTTTCACCCTTATCGTCAGCGAAGATGCCCTTGCACTGGGAGCAGGTCCAATAAGCCTCGCAGCCGGTAGCGGTGCAGGTGGCGTCCTTTTTCTCGGTCTTGGTCAGCTTGTGGCCCAGAGCGGGAATGGTAGCATCAGCCAGAACGAGATCGTTTTTGCCGTCCTTATCGCTGAAGTGCTTATTGCACACGGTGCAAGTCCAGTATTCGATGTTGCCGGTGGTGGTGCAGGTGGCAGCAATGGCGCCGGTCTTGACCAGCTTGTGAGCGGCGGGAATCACCAGCTTATCAGCGGTGGTCTCGGTTTTGCCGTTCTTGTCGGTGAACAGCTTGCCGCAATCCTTGCACTTGTAGTGTTCTTTGGTGCCGGGTGTGGTGCAGGTGGCGGCAACCTCGGGAACCTTCTCCAGATCGTGGGCCTTCGTGGTGGTCAGCTTGTCGATAGTGGTCTCGGTCTTGCCGGCAGCATCGGTGAACAGCTTGCCGCAGACGGTGCACTTGTAGTGTTCCTTGGTGCCGGACTTGGTGCAGGTGGCGGCAACAGCAGCAACCTTCTCCAGACTGTGGGCCTTCTCGGTGGTCACTTTGGTGAGTACCTTCGTGGCGTCCTGATCCTCAAAATTCTGCTTGCAGACGCTGCAGTGATAGTAAGCGACGTTGCCGTCCTTTACACAGGTGGCCTTGACCTCAGGAACGAAAGTCAGGGTGTGCTTGGCAAGGCTGCCGAACTCCGTGTGGCACAGGTCGCAGACGGCCTTCTTGGTGCAGGTAGCGGCCTTGGTGGAATTGCAGGCTTCCTCGCGGAGCTTGGTATGGCAGCCGTTGCAGGTCACTTCATGCTTGTCGCTGCCGGAAATGTGCTTGTAGGAAAGAGTGCCGTCATGCTTCGTCGTATCGACAGTACCATACTCAAAGGTAGTGGTGCCCTTCACGCCGCACATGGTGCAGGAATAATAGTATACTGCCTTGGCGTGGCAATTGGCCGCGCTCTTCAGATAAGCCGCAGAGGTATCCTGCTTGGTGAAGTTGTGAGAAACCTTGTCCGTGGAAACTTTCGTTACCACCTTGGTGTGGGCTTCATCGCTCCACTTGGTATGGCAGACGCTGCACTCCCAGTATTCGATGTTACCCTCGGCCTTGCAGGTAGCAGCCTTCGCAGGATGATTGACAATGTTCTTATGCTCGCAGTTCACAACGGTGACCTTGCACTCGGCCGTATAGCTGCCGTCTGCGGTGGTCACGGTGATCGTTGCGGTGCCGGCCTTCTTGGCCGTAACGGTAACAGAAGCGCCGGTACCGCTGATCGCGGCGACGCTGGCGTCGCTGGTCTTCCAGGACACGGTCTTGTTTGTGGCATTATCCGGCTTAACAGTTGCCGTCAGCGTCGCGGAGTTTGCCGCGGCATTGTTGATCGCCAGAGACAGAGCGGTCTTGTCAAGGGTAACGCCGGTGACCGGGCGGATGATGACGGTTTTGACAGACACCGCATCCGTAGACAGGGATACATTCGCACCGTCATCTACGTTCAAAGTGCTCAGAGAAAATTTTGCCGCTTTTTCAACATCCTGCTTCACGGTAAAATTGACCTTCAGCTCATGGGCAGGGATCTTAGCCGCACCAGCGAGATTGGCTGCGACAAGACGTACGATATCGGGAGTGCCCTCCACCTGAAGCATATTCGCCATAGTAAAGCCGGCAGCCTTAATAACATCCAAAGAAGTATCGTTGTTATAAGTAAAGACACTGCTGTCAATGTTCAAATCAAAGGAGAAATTTCTCGTTGTAAATTCAGGGATCCCGATCGTCACGGTTACGATATCACCCGCAACGAGGTTATCCAGAGATTTACCATTTGTCGAAGCCTTCAGGGTGATCGTGCTGTCGGCAAATGCGACCGTCGGCAGCAGCGTCAGCACCATCAGCAATGACAAAAACAGTGCAACGACTTTTTTCATTTCAGACCCTCCATAAAAAATATAAAATTAAAATGCTAACACAAGTTTATTTGAAGCAGAGGTCAAAACAGGCAGTAACATCAAAGACATTAACCACACCGTCTCCGTTAATATCGGCCACTGCGATCTGCTCCGGAGTCAAGGACTTGAACGTCCAATCAAACAACTCAGTCACATCAAAAACGTTGACCACACCATCACCGTTGACATCACCGAGAAGGAAGCTGTCGCCGCTGTATTTCACCGTGGGGTTGTCCAGCGTAACAGTGTGACGATTGCTGATGCCGCCCTTCTGGTCATCCCAACCGATGGAAGGGTCCGCGGACACGCCCAGCGTGTAATCCACATTCTCCTGCACACCGCCGGGAACGCTGACCGTGAAGGTGTAGATCCATGCCTCGCTGGTCAGCATGCGGGTGGGGACCGCGTTGCCGTCCTTGACAGAGTTGGGAGGGACCGTTCCGGCCAGAATTGCCGAAAAAGCGGTCATGTCGCTGTTGAAGTTTCCGCCAAGGCTGCCGTCCGTGCCGGCAATGAGACCCAACTCAAAAATGCCGTCAAGACTGCCAGTAACCGCGTCAGCGGAATAAATGATGTCCTTGTTTATCACTTTTTTCGTAAACGTGGTGCCTGTGGGGCAGGTCAGTGTAAACTGTGCGGCGCCGATCATGGTGCCGTCCTCCGGAGCCAGCGAGACCCGATAGGTCAGCTCCTCCGCGTGCGCCGCGACGAGCGCCTTGATATCGCCGTCCAGTTCGATCTTCAGAGTGACATTTCCGGAGTTATCTACCCCGGTCGCCGCGTTCGCCACAGTCACCAATGACAGCACGATGGCGATCAACAGTTTTTTCATTCTGCGATCTTCCTTTCTCTTATGTGTATTTTTATCACGCGAGGCCCGTTGTTCTGAACGCACGAAGATGGAGAGGTCAGGAAACCCCTCTCACGCCATGGAGAAGCAACGGCCTGAACACCGTTTTCAGGTGAAAAGAAAAACGCACAGCCAAACCCGGCTGTGCGTGAAATAAACATTTCCTGCTGTGGCTTCGGGAATGGCAAAGCCCAAGAGCAGCGTATCTCGTATCTGACTTATCCCGGCACTGCTACAAGCGCGGGCATCACAGTGACCTTCTCGCGGGGCATCTCACCCCATTCCGCCGCCAGTCCGCAAGAGACCGGCACGCTGTCCTATATGTACTTGATGTGCTTGTCGGATTCAGTGTAACATATTTACCGGAGAAATGCAAGGGGGATAAAGGCGCTCGGGGCACAAAAGTTTCCCTTACTGAGGTCTGTGGCCGGGTCTCTATGGGAATAGAGCCGACGGAGCTTTGGGGGTTATTTCCGAGACGCTTTTTTCTTCCGGACGATCACAACAACGATAATGGCCGCCGCGGCCACCGCCAGAAGGATCCATAGCACCGTAAGCGATGCTGCATCTTCCGCGCCGCCGGGAGTACTTGCGTCAGTGTCACCGGTATTGCCGGGTTCCGTGGCATCGGAGCTGTCGGCGGATGGGCCGTCAGAACTGCCGTCCGCTGTGGAGCCGCCGGTGTTCGCGGCATCGGCGCCGTTTTCGGTGATAACGGGAGTTTCATCGATCACGGGCGGCTTGTCCGCGCTTGAGATCGAAACGGGCGTTGTGACGACACGGGCGGTATACACATCACCGGAGCCATCCAGCGCGGCGATGAACTCTGCGCCCAGCGTATAAGTACCGGCCTTGTCGGCGGGTATGGTGGCCTGGACCGTAAGGATAGTGGCCGCTTGGGACATGCGGCGCTCTGCCGTCGTACCGGCGGCGGCGAAATAACCGGTCTGCGGGGTGTAGCCGTAGGTGGCAAATACGCCGTCGGGCCGAAATTCATTGAACGCCAGATTGTCTACATAGTCAATAACGCGGTTGCCCTCGCTGTCCACCCAATCGCTGGCCAGGACCATCCCGTCGGAGGGCTGCAATTGAACGCTGAACACGCCAAGCTCCTGTCCCTCAGGCGGCGTGACCGTGATGGAGTAGGTGACGGTGACGGTATCGCCGCTGACCTTTGTGTCAGTAGGCGTGATCGTACACTGTGCCGTGCCGGGGAGGATCGCCGCATAGGCGGTGACCGGCAGCGACAGCAGCAGCGCGGCAAAGACCGATAGCAGACGTGTAACAGTTCGATTCATAAGAACTCCTCTTCTGTTCCCGTTGGGGTAAAGTAAAAAGCCTTTGAAACCTTGCGGCTTCAAAGGCTTTTTGATGGTGCGCGAGGCGGGACTTGAACCCGCACGCCCGTAGTGAGCACTAGAACCTGAATCTAGCGAGTCTGCCAATTCCACCACTCGCGCAAACAACGTAGTTGATTATAACCGATAAGTCTGAGTTTGTCAACAGCTTTTTTCGATTATTTTCATCTTTTTGAGAGGGTGGTGCGAGCGATGGGACTTGAACCCACACGTCCTTACGAACACAGGCACCTCAAGCCTGCCTGTCTGCCGATTCCAGCACGCTCGCAAATCGTCAGCCTCTCAAGAGTACCTGCTTATTATACCAGACCGCCTATATTTGTCAAGTCTAAAATTTCCTGCACTTATACCTGTGAAAGCACCTGTCCAATGGGCCCATCGATGACCAGATCAGCGCCGATGTCCGCGCCTACTGTGCCCTTGTTGATGACCACCAGCTTATGGCCCCGGTAGTAGCGCACCAGACCCGCCGCCGGATACACCACCAGCGACGTGCCACCGATGATAAGCATATCCGCGTTGTGGATGTACCGCAGAGCCTTATCCATCACGTTCTCGTCCAGCCCCTCCTCGTACAGCACCACGTCCGGCTTGATGTCGCCGCCGCAGGTGCATTTGGGCACGCCGGTGCTGTGAAGGATGGTGTCCAGCCCGTAGAACTTATGGCACCGCTCGCAGTAGTTCCGCAGGACGCTGCCGTGCAGCTCCAATACTTCGCGGCTGCCGGCCTTCTGGTGCAGACCGTCGATGTTCTGGGTGATGACCGCTTTCAGCTTGCCCTCCTGCTCCCACTGGGCCAGCTTGCGGTGGGCATCGTTGGGCTGGGCGTCGGGGGCCAGCATTTTCGCCCGGTAGAACTCATAGAACTCCGCCTTGTGAGCCACATAGAAGCTGTGGCTCAGCATGGTCTCCGGCGGATAGCGGAACTTCTGGTGATACAGCCCGTCCACGCTGCGGAAGTCGGGGATGCCGCTTTCGGTAGAAACACCCGCACCGCCGAAAAACACGATGTTATCACTGCCGTCCACCAGCTCTTTCAGTTTACGGATCTGCTCGTCCATTTGGGATACCTCCTTAGTCCACATAAGAGTTTTCGATCTTTACCACGGCGCGGTAGTGGCCGTTCATATCCTCCACCAATCGGCAAATACGCTGGGCCACCTGCGGGCGGGTCAGCTGCTCGTCAAAGGGGATCACCGCGTCGAAGATCAGGTTGGTATGGGTCTGGCCCGGTACGATGCGGAAATCGTGGATGGTGATGCGGGGATCGATGGTCTTGACCAGCGCCGTTACCTGCTCCCGCAGCGCCGTTACC
>CAVBAZ010000058.1:0-4151 GCA_963593515.1 Bacteroidaceae bacterium | reverse complement strand
GTCACGCACCTTGCCGATCAGGTCCACCAGACTGCTGACGGTGGGGATGCCCTCGAAGGGGCAGCCGAAGGCGGTGGCGATATCCACGGTCAGCTTCAGTTCCGGGCAGTTATCCAGCACATTGCGCAGCTCGGCAAAGGACTGCTCATGGGTGCGGTTGATGTTGGCCTTGTTGTGGGACTCGCTGAGGGAGATGACCATGTCCACGCTCTTGATACCGGCGGCCAGCGCGGCCTTTGCGCCGTACAGGTTGGGGATCAGGGCAAACAGGTCGAGGTCGGGGTACTTCTCTACGCAGGCGGCGGCCAGCTCCTTGGCGTCGGCCATCTGGGGGATGGCTTTGGGGCTGACAAAGGAGGTGCACTGGAGATGGCGGATGCCGGTGCCCACCATGCGGTCGATGAGATCCAGCTTGGTCTCGGTCGGAACGATATCCTTCAGGTTCTGGAAGCCGTCGCGGGGGCCGACTTCATACAATTCAACTTTTGCCATGTGACTCTACTCCTTACTGTTCTTACTGTTCGGTGTGATTCACTGTGTCGGAAGTGAGGCTATTATAGCAGTAAGGCGTTTGTGAGAACGAATCAAAGGGCTTTTAGTCGGGAAAGGTAGATAAAAACGTTTCAAAATACGATGCATTAGAAGGTGTGAAACAATTTGAAAGAGAAATTTGCCGATGCATCGCAGGAGCCGCCAAGGCAGACGGTTAAAAATTTGGCACAGGACGTAAAAACAGTCGCGTAATTGCCTACGCGGCTGTTTTTATTGGCGGCGTATCAGGCGTCCTCTCCGCTTTGGGCGGTGTCCTGTAGGATGCGCCAGATGGTGGTGCGGCTGACGGACAGCTTTTCCGCCAGCGTGTCGTTGGAGTACTTCATCAGGGCCTTTACCTGTAGGATACCCTGCAAGAACGCTTCCTTATCCACCACGGGCCGCTGGGTCAGGGCCGGGTGCTGCTCCAGGATCTCCCGGAAGATGGTCTCCTCGCCGATGGCCTGCAGCAGCAGGAGGTACTGGGCCTTGGGCGTGGCCTTCTCCAGCCGGGACATGGCGATAACGTACCGGGTGCAGACGGCTTGCAGCTCCTGCAGCTGCCCCGGCCAGTTGTGGAAGGTCAGCAGAGACTCCATCTGCTCCGACAGAGCCACCCGGTGGTGATATCCGGCGTTGCTGGCCAGGCTCCGCAGGAACAGCGGGCCGATGTCCTCCTTCCGCCGGGGCAGGGGCGGCAGCTCCAGCTGGCAGATGGCAAGGCAGCTTTGCAGATCGGGCGGGATGGCGTGGGCTTCCTCCGGCGTCATGATAGTGTATACCATCAGATCCAGCAGCAGGGGCGCGGTCATGCCGGGGCGGAAGATGTGCCGGGAGGTCAGGGCCTGCATCAGACAGGCGTGCACCACCGGCTTGGCCAGCGCCACGTTTTTCAGGATCACGCTGCCGCCGTTGGCGCTGGTCAGCAGACCGGACACCGTGCCGTCCGGCCTTTCATAGCCCAACAGGATATGGGGCGCGTCCTCTGTGGCGATGGTGGCCAGATCGATGGTGATGCAGGGCTTCTGGGCCTGCGGGGAGGTGCTGTGCATGCAGCGGGCGAAGATCTCCCGGCCGGAGCCGGGCTGGCCCAGTATCATGGTGGGGTAGTGGAGCTTTGCCAGATTCTGTCCCTGCTCCACTGTCCTTTTCATAATAGGAGACTGGGCGATCACATCCTCCCAGCGGCACACGATCTGGGCAAGACTGGGCGTGTCCTGCTCCGTCTTTTTCCGGTTGTGGGATTCGGGGTACAGGGTAATGAGAATGCCGATGGTGCGGCGATCCTGGGTGATGCGCTCCTGCACGCAGCGCATCATGGCGCCCACCACCAGACGGTAGGAGTCGGAACGGTTCTGGCCGCTTTTCAGCAGCGCCGCGATGGACAGATTGGGGAAAAAGTCCGTCAGCAGCTTGCCCCGGATCTGGGAGGCGGCGATGCCGGTGAACCGCTGGGCCGTCTGGTTGAACAGCTTCACCCGGCCCTCGGCGTCGGTGACGATCATGCCGAACTGGCTGTTGTTCAGCACGGCCTTGGTGATCTCGCGGGACTGGCGGCTCTCGTGGAGCTTCCGGGCCCGTTCTCCGGCGCGGATACAGGCGTCGCGGATGGACTCCTTGCCGTAATAGACCAAAATACCCGTCCGGCCCAGCGCGTTGGCGGTCTCATTGGCCGCCGTAGCGCCGATAAAGGCGTCGCAGTCGGAGTGGAGGATCTGCTCCCGCAGCTCCGCGATGCTCTCAAAGGTCACCTCCTGCAAAGGCACCTCCATCAGCTTTTCCAGCATGGGAAGGTCCGGCGGCGCGGAGAACCGGTGCCGGGCGATGCATATTTTTTGGCAGCCCTTATTCAGCGCCTTGCGGATGGCGATGGCGTAGTCAATGTAGCGAATGGTGATCTCCACCAGCGGATCGTCGTAGTGGGTGGAGAACCGGGCGGCGTTGCCGGGGCCGGCCACGAACACGCTGCATCCCAGCTGCCGGGCCTCCTCTACGCAGGTGTCCTGATTTTCAAGGTCGCTGTCCATCAGCACGTATTCCACGTCGGAGTCCGGCAGGCTGTCGATGACCTCCCGCGCCACCTCGCTGAGCTTGGAGTAGCCCAGAAAACAGACTTTATAGGGCTTTTCCGCCTTTTTTTGCAATTCTTCCATGGTGCGTTCCTCCTTTGACGGGGTTTTCAGTAATGAATAGGACAACTTTGTTTCATGAAAAAGAAAATACCACGATTTGAAACAAAAAGCAAGATGTTTCGCAGCGGAGAGATTTCGTTTGGCCTTGCGGGGAAAAGTCTGCTATCATAAAAGCCATCAAAGGACTGTGTCGGAAGCAGTTTTTTGAAATGAAGGAGCATACGCATATGAAAAAAGCATTGAGTGATATCACGGTTCTGGATCTGACCCGTGTTCTGGCTGGCCCCTACTGCACCATGATGCTGGCGGACTTCGGCGCCAACGTCATCAAGATCGAGGTCCCCGGCAAGGGCGACGATACCCGCGCCTTTGGCCCGCTGAAAAACGGCGCCAGCATGTACTACGCCAACGTTAACCGCAATAAGAAGGGCGTCACCCTGAACCTGAAATCCCCGGAGGGCAAGAAGCTGTTTCTGGAGATGGTCAAGAAGGCGGACGTGGTGGTGGAGAACTACCGTCCCGGCGTTATGGACAAGCTGGGCGTGGGCTACGACGTGCTGAAGGAGGTCAACGACCAGATCATCTACGGCGCTGTCTCCGGCTTCGGCTGCTACGGACCCTATTCCCAGCGCCCCGGCTACGACATCATCGCCCAGTCCAGCGGTGGCCTGATGAGCATTACCGGTGAGGCCGGCGGCCATCCCCTCCGTGTCGGTAACGCCATGGGCGACGTGCTGGGCGGTATGAACCTGACTATCGGCATTCTCACCGCCCTCCATGCCCGCGAGCTGACCGGCAAGGGCCAGCGTGTGGACGTGTCTCTGGTAGACTCCGTGGTGTCCAGTCTGGAGACCGGCACCCAGCGCTACTTCGCCTCCGGCAAGCAGCCTGAGCTGATGGGCAACCGCTACGCCTCCGCCTATCCCTACGATTCCTTCCAGGCCAGCGACGGTCTGTTCGTTATCGGCTGCGGCAACGACAAACTGTACACCCTGCTGTGCACCAAGGTGCTGATGCGGGAGGATCTGCTGACCGATCCCCGGTTCGATACCAACGTGAAGCGCTGCGAGAACCACGAGGCGCTGAAGCCTGAGATCGAGAAGTGGACCACCCAGCACACCATCGACGAGTGCGTGGAGCTGATCCTTGCCGCAGGCGTGCCCGCTTCCCCCATCAACGACCTGAAGCGCGTCACCACCGATCCTCATATCGCCGGTGCCCGCGAGATGTTCGTTCCCATGCACCATCCCGTTATCGGTGACATGAAGGTCAACGGCAACCCTGTGAAGCTGCTGGATACCAAGGCCGATATCTCCCGCCCCGCCCCGGATCTGGGCCAAGACAACGCCGCCGTCTACGGTGAGCTGCTGGGCCTGACCGAAGCAGACCTGACCGCCCTGAAGGAGCAGCAGGTCATCTGAACCGGACGGTAAAGCGGCAGCCCATTGACCGACGCATATAGCATACGCGGAAAAGGCCGCCCCATAC
>CAVBAZ010000057.1:0-2568 GCA_963593515.1 Bacteroidaceae bacterium | reverse complement strand
TGGTCTCCTACATCGTCTCCCGCTTCGTGGACGGCAAGGATTGGCTGGATAAGGCTCTGGCTAAGAAGAACAGTGAAAACGTGTGATTTCTCTACCTTACTGCATCAAAAAAGCGGAGGGCGTCCTGACAGGACGCCCTCCGGCTTTTTATTATTTCAATTACACTCTCTTCCACTTTGCGCCGCCGGGCACGTCGGTGACCGCCAAATTTTTTATTTTCCCCGAAATCCCTTGCAAAATGTCATAAGACTTGCTATAATTTGGTTGAAAAACAAAAATGCGGCGGTATGTGGGTGTTGGCGCACCCACATACCTGAGCAGGTGTTAGCCCCACCTACACAATGACCTTACGGTCGCACCGCATGGGATATTATACGACATTTTACTCCTTAGCGCAAGGGGTGCTTTTGTCGTTTTCCCAAGTGCTTGTGTTGCATCAGGAAGATCATCTCTTCTACGCTGTGTAGGCTATCTTATGTCCTGCACAGCGTTTTTGTTTTTCGCCCATCCCCGGAGGGGCCGCCGCCCCTCCGGGAAATCCGGGTGAAAAATGATATATGGGAGGAAAATAGCATGAAAACACGCCACAGCAGTCAAACGTGTCCGCTTGGTCAAGCCTCGCTGCACTATTCAGGAGGTGGTACGCTTGATTGAACTGATTATTATTGCATTCATTGTTGTAGTCATCGTGACATTCGTGTCCGAAATAAAAACTTCTAAAAGCAACGACCAAGAGCTTCGGAATGTGGCAAAATTCAGCAAAGAAACCAAATCAATACTCGAATTGATAAAAGCCGCATCCGCCATTAAAGCCGACAAAATTTCTTGCGCACTTTCTATCCAAAGAGTTCTCTACAGCGGAAACGAATTAATCCAGCAAAAAATCACCCTCCAAGATCCCGAAATCGCAAATATATGCTTTTCCGCAAAGAACACATTAGCCACTATGCATCAAGCCCAAGACGCGGCCAGAAATCGAGGTGATTCCGTGGCCATGCACGAATGGGAAAATAAGATGGTAGAAGAATGTCACCGTGTAGGTGCAGCGCTCTCTCCTTACTTCCCGCAGGATAGTACTTCTGGTTCGTTTCTTTTGCGTCTTTTTTCTGACGTGGAGGATGATTCCCTGGTTGCATCCACCACCAGCGTAAGCGTCTCTATTCCATCACACATTGGTACACTCGGAATTGATAACTCAAAAAACAAAAAGTTCCGCAGCCCCTACATCTTTGATGCCGTTGCAGAAGCCGCCAAGAACATCCCCAATATATTCCTCACCATCGACAAGACCATCCCCAACAAAAATAATTAAGGAGGCCCACCATGTCCACTAAAACCTACTACGGTCTGTGCGGCTCCTGCCGCTACTGCGAACTGGGCGACAGCTATACCTCCTGCTATGTGACCCACTTCAAGTGTTCCCGCAACGGGTACAGCGTCACCGCCACGGAAAAGCCCTGCAACAAGTACGAGCCGGACCGCGGCCGCACCAACGACATGATCGCACAATACGACCGTTCATAAAAAACGAGAGCTGCTTTTGCAGCTCTCATTTTTTTAGTCTGTCGAAAAAGTCCGTCATTGCGAGCCAGTCCGCAGACTGGCGTGGCAATCCGGTTCTAAAGCCTCCCTCACAGAGGGAGGTGTCATGACCGTAGGTCATGACAGAGGGAGAGAACAAAAATCTCAGATTCTCTCTCCCAGTCTCGCTGACGCTCGACAGCCCCCTCTCAGAGGGGGCCAAGTACGGATTCCCACGTCGCATCGCTCTGCTCTGTTGCGGTTCCCAAAATTTCGCAGTGGCATTTGAGCCGCCGAAATTTTGACCGCTGCCACTCGCGTGCCGTGCTTCATCTGCCACCGGCGGCGCACGGCTTTGCTCCCTCGGAATGACAGAAATGGGTTTCTCGACAAGCTCAAAAAGAGAGCCTTCGCCGTCTTTTTTATGCTTCTATTCCTCTGCTGGTCAGATATTTCTTGACCATCAGCGCTACCTTGAAGGTGATGGCGTCGTCAAACTCCCGCAGGTCAAGGCCGGTCAGCTTCTTGATCTTCTCCAGCCGGTACACCAGCGTATTGCGGTGGACAAACAGCTTGCGGGCAGTCTCGGACACATTCAGGTTGTTCTCAAAGAACTTGTAGATGGTGAACAGCGTCTCCTGATCCAGCGCGTCGATGGGGTTCTTCTTGAACACCTCCTGCAGGAACATCTCGCACAGAGTTGTGGGCAGCTGATAGATCAGGCGGCCGATGCCCAGATTCTCATAGTTGATGACGTAGCGCTCGGTGTCGAACACCTTGCCCACCTCAATGGCGATCTGGGCCTCCTTATAGGCCTTGGCCAGCTCACGCAGATGCTGGGCCATGGTGCCGATGCCCACGAACACGCTGCTCTCGCCGTCGATGCGCAGGGCTTCCTCCACCCGCAGGGCCACCTTTTCCAGATCGGTGGAGGTGGCGTTCTTGTCCATCTGGTGGATCAGCACCACGTCCTGCTCGCCCACGCTGAGAACGAAGTCGTTCTGCCGGTCGGGGAACATGGCCTGAATGGTCTCCGTGGGGACAGAC
>CAVBAZ010000056.1:0-2881 GCA_963593515.1 Bacteroidaceae bacterium | reverse complement strand
CATGCCCCGCCGTGTCAGGCGGCGGTCCATCAGCCACTTCACCAGCATCCGCAGGCAGGCAAACACCGGCACGCCGAAGAACATGCCCGGCACACCGAAGAAGCCGCCGCCCACCAGAATGGCCACGATGACCCAGAAGCTGGAGATGCCGGTGCTGTCGCCCAAGATCTTCGGGCCGATGACGTTGCCGTCCAGCTGCTGCAAAAGGATGATGAAAATGATGAAGTACAGGCACTTCAGCGGGCTGACCAGCAGGATCAGGAAGGCGCTGGGGATGGCGCCCAGAAACGGCCCGAAGAAGGGGATCACATTGGTGACGCCCACCACCACGCTGACCAGCGGGGTATAGGGCATTTTCAGGATGGAACAGCCGATGAAGCACAGGATGCCGATGATCAGCGAATCCAGCAGCTTGCCCCGGACGAAGCCGGAGAACACCTGATTGGTGTTGTGCAGGCCCGTCAGCACCAGCTCCGCCGTCTCCTGCTTCATGGTGGCGTAGATCATCTTGCAGCAGCGGGCCAGACTCTTTTCCTTCATGGCCAGCAGGTACACGGAGATGATGATGCCCACGATAAGATCCATGGCAAAGCCGATCACGCTGCGGATGCCCACCCAGATGCCGCCGGTCAGCGTTGCCGCCAGCTCCTGCGCCTTGGGCAGGATGGTGTCGGTCAGGTTCTTGAGACCATTATTGTAATACTCGCTGAGTACGTCGTTGGCCCAGCTGCCGATCTCCGGATGCTCCGTCAGCCATGTGTCTGCCCAGTGGTATACCTTAGTATAATAGTAGCGGGCATTATTGATTAGCATGGTGACGCTCTCGACCAGCTGGGGGACCAGCACGCTCATCAGCCAATAGGTCAGCGCCAGCACCACGGCCCACGTCAGCAGGATGGCCCCGGCCCGCAGCAGGCCCTTACCGTGCTTCAACGGCTTGTTCGGCAGCTTCTTCCGCAGCTTGCCCACGCACCACAGGATGCCCCGCTCGAACCACTTTACCAGCGGCGTCAGCAGATAGGCCATGGCAAGGCCGTAAAAGACAGGCGCCAGCACCTCGGCCAGCTTGCCCAATATCTGCTGCAATGTGCCGCCCTGATAAAAGGCGTCATAAAACACCAGAATGGCGCATACCGTCAGAAATGCCGTCAGGCCCCATCGCACGTAGACCTTTCCCTTCATATCGCCGCCCCCCTTCGTGCAGATCATTATTACTATCATACTCATTTTTTCGCGGTTTTGCAAGGGCTTTCAACAGGGAATTGCATTTTCTGAACGGCTGTGGCATAATAGGAGGACGATCTTTTGCAGGAGGTTCCCATGAAAAAGCTGCTGTTTATCGTCAATCCCCGTGCGGGCCGCACCCGCTCCATGGCGCCCATGTTCGACGTGGTGGCCCGGCTGTCGCAGGCGGGGTATCTTATCAAGCTGTTCACCACCGAAGGCCCCGGCGACGCCAAGCGTGCCGCGGCGGAGCTGGGCGGTGAATTTGATCTGGTGGTCTGCGCCGGCGGCGACGGCACGCTGAACGAGACGCTGTGCGGCCTGATGGCGCTGCCGGAGCGGCCTCCTGTGGGCTATATCCCCCACGGCAGCACCAACGATTTTGCCGCCAGCCTGCACATTCCCGCGCAGCCCATGGCGGCGGCCAACGCCATTGCCGCCTGTGAGCAGCCCCGGCTTCTGGATCTGGGGCAGCACAACGGACGGTACTTCGCCTATGTAGCCTCCTTCGGTGCCTTTACCCGCGCGTCCTATTCCGCCACGCAGGCGGCGAAAAACGCGCTGGGCCATCTAGCCTACATCTTCGAGGGCATGAACGATCTGGACTCACTGCGGCCCTACTGCTGCCGCATCGAGGCCGACGGCGAGGTGTTCGAGGGCGAATATATATTCGGTGCGGTATGCAACTCCACCTCTCTGGGCGGGCTGATGAAGCTGGATCCCAACCATGTGCAGATGGACGACGGTAAGTTTGAGCTGCTGCTGCTGCGGATGCCGAAAAACGCCGTGGAGCTCAGCGGCTTGATTGGTTCACTGACCCGGATGGAGTACAACGCTCCCGGCATCATCTTCCGCCATGTGGAGCACGTGACGCTGACCACCGACGACATCATCCCGTGGTCGCTGGACGGCGAATACGCCGCCAGTCAGCCCAAGGTGGAGATCCAGAACCTGCACCATGCCATTCAGCTGATGGGATAAGTTAACTGGCACAAAATCTGACGAAATTTTCTTTTATATACACAATAACAAAGACCGGAGCGGCGGCTCCGGTCTTTGTTTTATACATTTGTTTGTGTATCAATATCCAGCTTCAGCACTTACGCAGCGAAGAAGGACTGAATCTGACCATACAGGATCAGCAGCATGCACAGCGGGGTGATGATCTTGGTGCAGATCTTGAAGAAGCCGTAAGAGGCGAACTTCTGGCCCTGCTGCTCCGCTTCTTCCTTGACCACCTCGGGGCCGATCTCCCAGCCGATCATCAGGGACATCAGCAGTGCGCCCAGAGGCATCATGATACCTTCAGACATCATATCCCAGAAGTCCAGCCAGTCAGCGGCCCAGGTCTTGGGATTCTCGATGTGCAGCAGGTCGGCCGGTGCGATACCAGCGCCGCCCAGGCAGTCGGCGCAGACCAGGATGCAGCCCAGACCAACGGCCACGGCAGCGATCAGGGTGTAGCTCTTGCGCTTGTCGCCCTTGCCCTCGATACGGGCCTTGTCGACGAAGTGGGCCACGATGACCTCCAGCAGGGAGATGGAGGAGGAGATGGCAGCGAACACGACCAGCAGATAGAACAGGATACCGAAGATGGGGCCAACAACGCCCATGTTGTGGAACACGTTCTGCATGGTGATGAACAGCAGCTTGGGGC
>CAVBAZ010000055.1:0-18153 GCA_963593515.1 Bacteroidaceae bacterium | reverse complement strand
CATACGGCATCCACATTTCCTGCATCTCTAATCCGTTGAAAAAGAGAATGACCGGTGCGCCATCCTTGCCGCCATACTGGTATCTTACCTCCACACCGTCAACAACTGCTGTCTGATAAGGGACTTTCTTCAAAAAGGCATCATACTCTTTCTTGAAGTCTCTGCTGTCAGTCATGGTTGTTATCCTCCATAAATCCCGATTTGCCGGCGTATATCTTTCGCAGATAAGCCTGAAATGGCCTTTTTTGTTTTCATTCTACCATGCAATTCCCTGATGCGGCAAGTGGAATTCACCGTTTTGCCGCAAAATGTGAGTTTTAATATGTAATTGGACAGTCTCCGGTAGGTCCGGGGGCTGATTTTATTTACAGGGTCGTACCAAGGCCCGGAAAGTATGGAGGAAATTCCAATGGAAGAAAAGACATTTGTAGGCTTCAATTATGGGCGGTTCCAGAATAACGAGGGTAATATGCAGAACTACTGCAACGTGTTCATGCTGGAGGCCTTCGGTGGCGAGGAAAACAACGACTATCATTTCAGCGGCCAGAAGGCTGTGAAGTATGGTTGTGTTAGTCCTGATGTGTTCAAAGACATCAAGGTCGGCATGAAGGTAAAATGTTTCTTTGACAGCAAAAAGAAGATTTCCTACATGGTTCCCGCTGACAAAGCGTAACCCCTCGTAATTCGCAAAAAGCACCGGGAGGTCGCTCCTCCCGGTGTGCCCCCCCCCGCTAACAGGGGGGCACTACCTACAAAGATAGCCAAAAGGGGGGCGTTTTGTGGATGGTGCAAAAGAAAACATTGTACTGTATGACTGGCTGTCTTTTACATCAAAGGTACATACTCCGGAAGATTTAATATCGGCGCTGGGTCTCTCTCAATGTCCATGGCAGGAGATCAAGGGGGCCCATGACTACCGGGATCGTAAATACTTCTCATGCATCAGCATTCACTATAACGGCCGTGAGGATATGGGTGTGTGGGTGGAAATGTCCGGTCAGGGCTGCCGTACTTTTGAGACGGTATCAAGGCTCGGCTGGCCAGCTTTGTTCGCGTTCATTGCAAATAACGGCTTGAAGATCACCCGTCTGGATGTGGCCTTTGACGACCATACCGGCATCTTTGACATCCGGGATGTGGTCGAGGATACGCAGGACGGCAACTTTGTGAGCCGGTCTGATTACTGGGAAACGGTGCTGTCCTCCAAAGGCTCCACGGTACAGATCGGCAGTCCGCAGAGCAAGGTGCTCGTCCGTATCTACGACAAGGCCCGTGAACGGCACTGTGAGGAAGGTACGCATTGGAACCGTGTGGAGCTTCAACTTCGGGATGATCGGGCAATACAGTTTACCAAGTTGCAGTTGCCGTTCGGGGAAGCGTTCTCCGGGGTGCTGCTGAATTATCTTCGTTATGTGATCCCGGATGATACAGATTCTAACAAATGGCGCTGGCTAATGCGGCCTTACTGGCTGGACATGCTGGAAGTGCTGACGCCGATTAGCGTCTATTCTGCGCCGGGTATGGATTATAACGTGGACCGCTGTCGTGACTATGTGGTGAATCAGGCAGGCAATGCCATTGATTGTCTCATTCAGATTTACGGTCTGAATGAGTTTAAGGCCATGATTGATAACCGGCCCACAAGTAAGAATCCCAAGTATGAAAATCTGGTGAAGCAATATTACTTTGACCGTCTGGCGGCAAGGTTTGAGAAGTTTTTCGGATGAATGAATTTCAGATATTTTACATGGTGTGGCGCTTCCTGCGTCATGCGTGGTACAAGTACAGGAGAAAGATCATGAGGTTTTGGAACAGGTTTATGTGGGCGCTGATCGGTGGTCTTGGCTATTGTCTGGCCCGTTTCCTGTTTCAGTACTTTCAGAGTTTAGGAGGTTAATATGGCCCTCAAGAATAACATTCGCAGTATCCGGTTTTCGGATGAACTGATGGAGATCATTAACCAGCAGATCGGTGACAGCTTCAATGCTCGGTTTGAGCGGCTGGTCTATAACTGCTATATGCTGCTGCCGGAACGTGAACGGCAGGCTCAGTTTTTACAGGATCGTATTGATCAGCAGAAAAAGGAGCTGGCGCAGCTCTCTTCCCGGTACTATACGGCTGCCGGTCTGATGCGGTCGATGGAGTACAAGCTCAGCGACATGCAGAAGATGCTGGAGCTGGCCGAAAAGGAAATGTAACACATCAACACGCTGCGGCGCTGATTAGATCTCGCAGCGTGTTACATGGCGGGGTGTTGTAATGGCAGCAAGCCGGGTTCTGCGCTCGGAGGCGGTGGTTCAAATCCATCCCCCGCAACCATTGATCTTTTAGGAGAGGAGGGCTTACGCAGGAATCTACTACCACTGTTGCCACCATTCTGGGCAATATGAGTTCCATCAAGACTGTCGTCGGTGACGTCTGGGACGTGATGACCGCAAATCCTGTGCTTTGTGTGTTCATCTGTGTGTCTCTGCTGAGTATCGGATTTTCCGTGTTCCGCAAAGCCAAGCGCACTGCCCGTGGCTGATGCTGCGGCTCAAGGGGTGTGGGGTTCGCCCCATACCCCTTACTTTTTTACAGGAGGTGAGGATATGCCCGTATCGCTGCCTGCGGAGGTGCCATGGTATAAATGTGGTTACGCCGCTGATGCCCGTGTACTCTTTGGTGGAGTAATCAAGATGATCGACGAGACCTTTTCCGCTATTTTTGGCGCGGATCAGACGGATGTCTTTGCCGTCTTTATGGTATTTCTGGTGGTGGCCATTGTGGCCGGACTGCTTTTGTATATGTTCCGAAAAATGAAGAAGTGAGGTATGAAGAATGATCAAGTTTCTGGTAACGGCGGTAATCGTGATCGTCTGTGTGTTCATCATGGCGCTGATGCTGTGTCTGATGGTGTGGGCCGTCACACGCCTGCTGCGCTTTTTGTTCCCCCAGCGCTTCGGCCCCGGCAAGGCCACGCCAAAGAAATCCAAGAAGAAGGTCAAGAAGAAGGTCAAGAAGATCGTCGAGGAAGAGGATGAAGAAGTGTAACACACGCCACCCGGCAGCTGCCGGAAACCTCCAGCAAAATTGTGTTACAAGGGAGGAAGAGTTATGTTTGCACGTTTGAAATTTTGGCTGCGCTCTCGGCGATATCCTGAAACCAGCTGTCATAGCTGCTGCTTATTCTGTAAGCATTTCACTGTGTGCTCCGAAACTCTTTATGCAGAGTGGTCACAGCTTCCTTGGAAAACGTAAATCCCCCGCCTTGCGACGAGGGATGAAGATTAGTCTTTTTTCTTGTAGTAGAACTTTTCTTTCAGATACTCTATGAATCCTTGCAGGCTCTTGTCCTTTGTTTCAATCTGATAGTTCGTATATTGGAACGCTAAAAACATTGCAACTATTATCAGCACAAAACTCATAAAACCAACTCCTTTTTGCTTATTATACCAAACTGCTGTGAGGTGTCAAGTCTTGAAAAAGAACATTATTGTTTTGCTATTTTTAGTGGTGATACTTCCCACTTTGGTATGTTTTACTTATGCAAATGAAGGGTATGCAATTATTCCAGAACAATCTTTGCCTAGACTATTTGTTAGCATGCTTCACAACGAGAAGTCTTTGGCTCTGCTGGATCATAACCCCACATCCGGCACGGTTGAATATGTTTCTTGGGTGTCATATGACTATCTTTCTGAACTGTCTACTAAGTGGGATACTGCTGGCGTTGTTGTATTTAATACAGCTATGCAGGCATACTTTATTCGCGTTTCCTATGTTCCCGCCGTTCAAATATCAGGCGGCGGAACATATAAGTATTGCGCTTTAGGTACAACAAATGGTTATCTTTTGGGGGCTAAATCTGAATCATCTACGCCAGTCCCTAGCGCTCCTGATATTACAATCAATATTCCTTCTACACCATCTGTTCCTTTTGATGATTCTGATATCATCAATGCTATTGAGAGCCTTTACGATCAGCTGACATGGGTTTGTCGGTTTCAAATTGAGCAGTTACAAGACACTTTACTTAATGCGCAATTTACTTTGAATACATATACGCTTATCAATAAGGGCGTTATCCCGTATTTAAAAGATTTGTTTGTTGCGAGTACTTCCATATCTAATACATTGCAGTCGTTTTACTCCCGGTTTGATACTTTTGTTTCCAGCTTTGAATCTAGGTTTTCCGACCTTGATTTAAGCTATTACAATGACGCAGAGATTGTTGTAAATAACGGCGGTCATCTGGACTGGTCGGAGTCAGACTGTGGTGCTATTGATGTTGTCGCTACTGATATCGGTACGTTGGAGCTGGTAGGCTTTCCCGACGTGACCGGCTATGTGGTAGATCACGATGTAGGCGGTGATCTCATTGTCCGCCGCAATGATGGTACTTACTTCCCTAACACTTGGGAGCTTTCGGGCGGTACGGTGACCATGCCTGCCATCGTGGAAGGCTATGCATCCATCACCGTTACGGCCCCGGCTGGTGCTGTGATCTCTGTCGCAGGCAATACCCACACCATGGCCAGTGAGCCGTACACGGTCAATGTGGGGTTCGGCAGCTACACCATTGATGTATCTTATACCGATGGCGAGGAAGTAAAGACCGCCACCAAGACCATCACAGTGGATGGCTATAACGATTATGCCGTAGATTTCGGCTATACGCCCAGCGGCTTTGTTGTCACGGTGACTTCTAGCCAACAAAATTATTTTCATTTTATTACAGTCAACGGAAATACTTACAGTGCCTCTCAACTTTATTCCAATAATCTTGAATTTCGGCTGCCCGTTGGTTCTGTGGTTACTTTTTCTGTTTCCAGCGGCAATTATCACTTTATTTACGTTGATATGACACAGGTGAGCACATCTTCAACTAAAGACTTTTCTTATACCGTTACGTCTGATTGTTCTATCAAATATCAGGGTACTTGCTGGTATATTACTACTTCCGGAACTGCTTCCGGTGTAGGCGACTTTGATACTCCTACTGTCACCATTACCGCCAATCCCTCCACTTCCACGCCGTTGACGATTCAGAGTCTCGTGCTTGCAGCCGGTTCCTCTCATTGGCAGGCCATTGACACGGAAGGAAACACTTATGACTTCGACTCCGTTTCCAATCTTGCCTTGAATCGCTCTTTTATTGTTCATACCTATGCCGCCGAGGAAGTGGCGGCACTGGATAACTTCCCGTCTGGTTATTGGACTGTCTCATGGACGGGTGAAAGTAAATACATCACGGTAAAATTCGAGGAATACAGTAAGTTTTTCCTGTGGCTGAATCGCTTCCTGATTAACTTCCGCGATACCCTGTATACCAAGATGGAGGATATCACGGTCACGGCCTCCGGTGACGTTATTCTAAACAGCAAGGATTATACAAATCCGCTGAATGATATCATCACCCGTATGGACACGATCATTGACCTGCTGCAAAACACATCCGGTGACACTGCCTGTGAGCACGTCTATGAGCAAAGTATGACCACAGACGCCACCTGTGCGCTGCCCGGCCTGATGGTCTCCACTTGTTCTTTGTGCGGTAACAGTTACTCGGAGATCGTCGATCCGTTGGGCCACGACTGGCAGTGTACGGGCCATATTACCGCCGTTACCGATCCGGAGACCGGCGAGGAAACATCGGCGGCCTATGATATCTATACCTGCTCCCGCTGCAGTGATACCTACAACGATTATTCCGGCGAGGGTGCGCCGGAGGATTACGGTAGATCTTCCATCTCTCAGCTGATCGTGGAGCTGTTTTCCCGGCTGGGTAAGCTGGCGGGCAGTCTGGTGGGCTTCGTGGTCAATGCCTTTGATAAGGCGCTGACCAGCGTGGATAATATCATTTCCAAGTTCAATAGCTATACCGAACAGATCACCGGCTTTGGTGGTGCTTATCCGGAATGGCTGGGCGGTCTCTGGGGAATCCTTCCCGCTGATCTGCAAGTGGCGTTGACCTTTGCCGTGGTCTGCATGGCCGTGGCGCTGGTAGGCAAGAAGCTGGTGTTTTCGTAACACAACAAGGCGCAGCTGCGGCGCTCATGAGATCTCGCAGCGGAACTATTTTGTGTTACACAGAGGTGATTTTATGGCGGCATTGCTGAAACCGATCATATCACTGGCCAACATGATCGTCAGCGTCATTAACGGTCTGATCGTGGGTGCACTGCACTTCCTGCTGAATCTGCTGGATGGTCTGGATAATATCGATTCCCTGCTGGATCATGCGGTGTCCTCTATCAAGGGATTCTTTGACGCTTTTTTGAATCTGGGTTCTACGCTGTTCCCATTTCTGCCGGCAGAATGGTCGGCCATCATTGAAGCGGCCCTGATCGTGTTAGCGCTGGGCCTTATCATCAGAAAGAAGGTAATCGGATGAACGATCTGGGTGCTGTGCTGTCCTCTACGCTGAGTATGCTGCAAATGGAATTTACATTGGGCAGTCTGACTTTCTCTTTCTGGCAGATCATCCTTTGGCTGATCGTAGCCGGTGCAGTGATCTATCTTGTGGTAAAGTGGGTGTTTGATCAATGAAATATGTTCCGCTAATTTCCGCCGTGTTGGCGCTGATGGTCATGGTATCTGTTCCGGCCTACGCCACAGATCAGATTGTACAGGATCCTTTAGCCGAAGATATAACGGATGTTCCGGATTGGGCCTTAAAGCCCGCCGAGGATCCTGACGATACTGCGGATGAGCCTGTGACACCCATGGAGCCGATCACCGTCAGGGATGAGAACGGGAATATCATCTATCAGGACGATGGCACCGTGACGGATGATCCTACCGTGGAAGAGCCAGCAGCAGAAGATGAAACATCAACGGAGGCGGGACAGTTTCTGACAAAGGCCTTTGAGGAATATAACGTGACGGAGGGCTTTCTGTTGCTGTTCCTGATTCTGGGCTTTTGCCTTGTAGTCTGGAAGATCGTAAAGGGGGTGCTGTAATGGCTGCTGCGGTAGCTGAATTTTTCAATATCATCGGTTCCGGTGTGGAGCCGCCTACCAATATGCTGGAGTTGATCCCGTACCTCTTGACTGTGTTCGTGGGAATCGTGCTGGTGGTCTGTGCGTTCCGCCTGATCGGCGCGGTGGCTGCGTCTATCGTTAACTGGCGGAGGTTCTGATATGACGCTGATCGTCCTGATTATTGTGGCGGTCGTGCTGGTGTGGTTTCCCACGCTGCGCTGTGCCGTGTTTCATCCGATAAAGCTGGCGCGCTATGGCGTCTCTGACCTGATCCGCTATATCCGCTTTCAGCGCTGGAACGAATGTCAGACCGGCGAACTGGTGGCCTATGTAGGCCTGTTCGGAAAGGGTAAGACTCTTTCGGCAGTACATAAGGTAGTGTCCATGTATGAACGCTATAATGGCATGATGGTCTATGACCGGGAGCGTCAGATGTGGGTGGAACAACGTGTCAAGGTGCTGTCCAATGTGGCACTTGATATCCCTTATGACGATTTTGTGTCCTTGCAGCAGGTGGTACACTGTGCAGAGAAGAACGGCGAGTATGACAAAGAACATGAGACACTGACAGTCACGCTGGTGCTGGGTGATGAATTCAGCGTCCAGATGAACAGCCGGAACTTCAAGAGCAATATTGACCCGCTGTTCCTGAATACGCTGCTGACCTGCCGCCACTACCATATCAGTCTTTACTATACTGCCCAGCGCTTCGGCCATGTGGACGCCTTGCTCCGTCAGGTGACAAGCTATGTAGTGGACTGCGACAAGCTGTGGCGTTTCCAGCGTCAGAACCTTTATGATGCATGGGAGATGGAGAATGCCACCAATAGTCAGCTTTTGACGCCTATGGCGCGGCGCTGCTGGTTTGTTACGGATAAGGACTATAACGCTTATAATACGCTGGCCTGTGTGGGCAACCTGCAAAAGTCCTTCAAGGCGGGCGATATGATGAGTGAGGATGAGATTCTTGCTCTGCGCCGGAATGAGCAGCAGGCCAACATGGAGGGCGTGGTCAAGCCGTCCCGGAAGTGGCGGAGAAGTCAGAGAAAATTGAGAAAGTAACACAACGTGGATGCGCTGCGGCGCTGATCCGTGGCGCCGATCCGGCAGAATTGTGTTACAGAGGGTCCCGCGCCAAGGGCTTGCCCGCGCGGGGCCCTCGCTTTATGCCGCAGCCTGATTCGGTGTCTGCCAGTTCAGGACCTTTCGGGGATACCGGTTCATCCAGTCCTGTACCCGCTGTATCTCTGCCGGTGTGATCTTGTCAAAGTTTGTGCCTTTGGGGAAGAAACGGCGGATCATGCGGTTATGGTTCTCTACACTGCCTTTTTCCCATGCGGAATAACTGTGGCAATAGTATATATCAAAGCGGTCTCCCTTGCGTCGGCAGCTCTTACGCAGTTTGTCATACTCTAAAAACTCGCTGCCGTTGTCGGTGGTGATGCTGCGGAACTTCTGGCGGAAGTCCGGCGTCTTGCGCTCTATCCTGTCTATGGCTTTGCGGATAGTCTCCGCTTTTCGATCCGGCAGCTTGACGATGATCTCCTGACGGCTCAGACGCTCCGTCAGTGTCAGCAGCACACTCCGGCCCTTCTGTCCGCTGATGATCAAGTCCATTTCCCAATGCCCATATTCCTGCCGCTGGTTGATATGTGCCGGTCTGATCTCGATGCTGGGAAGCTTCGGATGGACAACACGAGGCGCATTGTCCTCGCTTTTCTTGACTTTCTTCTTCCGCTTCTCCCATAGGTGTTTGTTACCCAGTTTATAGAATACCTTCTTGTCAATGTAGTTGTAGAGGGTATTGACACAGATAGATGTCTGAAATGGGTATCGTTTGGCCGAGGCCAGAGCCGCCGCAGGTGAAAAACGGTCTACGATGATCTTATGCTCAATGTAAGCGGCAAAAGCGTGGTCATTGCCGATTTTCAGCGGTCTGCCTTTGGCGGTCTGGTTGTAGTCGTGTGCTGCCTGCCCTCGCTGGGCAGAATACCGGCGCTTGTCATAATACCCGTAGTTGTGCAGGTATTCCCCGCGTTTGATCTCATTGTAAATGGTCTGTCGGGAGAATCCCAGTTTCCGGGCGATGTAGCTGACCGGCTTCTTTTCGTCCAGCAGTGTTTCCAGTCGGATGCGCTCTTCCTTCGTCATGTAATGTCCCATAAGTACCCCCAATTCCTCGTTGAGTTGCATACCTGGTCTTCGACATTGTAACACATTTCCCCGATCGCTGCCGGTGTCCTGGCATCCATTTTGTGTGACAGCGCCCATCAAGCCTTTAGATTTGAGCCTGAGCCACCTCCGATGTGTCGGCTTTGCTTTTTCGGTTTTGAATGTGCTACGATTGTTTTTCTGGCGGGGCGGCTAGACTATCAAGCCTCTGAGTTGTCGCCCTCGCCACGACGCAGGGCCAGCACATTCAAGACCCAAAAAGCATTTGCCGTGTCAGGGCTGTGCCCTGACGCCTTTTCAAAATCCGCAAGGATTTTGTTTCCCCGCCGCGCGGTCTGTAACACAATTCGCAGCTCCGGCGTCGCGGATCAGCACACGCTGCTGATCTTTCATGTGTTACAAACGGAAAAGCCGATGCTCCCGCACCGGCTTTCCTCCTCAAGATAAACATTTTTTGTCATTTGTCAATTTTCTTCTTGACATTCACCGTTTTGCCGCAAAAATACCCCCATGAGGATCATCCTCATGGGGGTATTGGTCATGTTATCCTTTCCACTCCACGTAAAGCTCGCGGACGGCGTTGGGGTCGGCGGACTTTGCCGGGGCGGCGGGCGCTGCCGCAGGGGCGGCTTCGGGATGATCCCGCTTCTCGATGAACTTGGGAGCCACCTGCGGGAACAGAGCAAGGCTCAGCACATCCTCATCGCTCTTGGCGATGTCCTTGTACTCGGTGCGGTACTTCTCCAGTTCCGGCTCCAGCAGGTCGGCGGGACGGCAGGTGATGACATCCTCCGGCGCGATGCCCGCCTTGGCGCGCACCTCCTCGTTGACCTCGCCGGGAAGCTTGCCGTATTCGCCCTTCAGCATGGCGCGGCTCTCCTTGGGGAAGGTCTTGTACCGCTCGCCCATGATGACGTTCATCACAGCCTGCGTGCCCACGATCTGGCTGGAGGGCGTCACCAGCGGGGGATAGCCGAAGTCCTTACGGACGCGGGGGATCTCTGCCAGCACGTCGTAATACTTGTCCTCCTTACCCGCCTGCTTCAGCTGGGAGATCAGGTTGCTGAGCATGCCGCCCGGCACCTGATACAGCAGCGTGTTGGTGTCCACACGCAGCACCTTGGGGTCGAGGATACCTGCATCCTGCAAACGCTGGGCCACCTTGCGGAAATGGACGGCGGCATCGGACATCTTGCCCAGATCAAGGCCCGTGTCACGGACGGTGCCCTTCAGCGTAGCCACCAGAGACTCGGTGGCGGGCTGGCTGGTGCCGTTGGCCATGGGACTCAAAGCGGTGTCCACGATGTCCACACCGGCATAGGCCGCCATCAGCAGCGTCATGTCGCCGGTGCCGGAGGTGTTGTGGGTGTGCAGGTGGATGGGCACCTTCACCGTCTCCTTGAGGGCCTTCACCAGAGAATAGGCATCTATGGGCAGCAGCAGGTTGGCCATGTCCTTGATGCAGATCATGTCCGCACCCATGTCCTCCAGCTCCTTGGCCAGCTTCACGAAGTAGGCCTCGTTGTGAATGGGGGACATGGTATAGCTGAGGGTGGCCTCCACCTGTCCGCCGTACTTCTTGGTGGACTTGATGGCCTGCTCCAGATTGCGCACGTCGTTCAGCGCGTCGAAAATGCGGATGATGTCGATGCCGTTTTCGATGCTCTTGGCGCAGAAGGCGTCCACCACGTCGTCGGCGTAGTGCTTATAGCCCAGAATGTTCTGACCACGGAACAGCATCTGCAGCTTCGTGTTCTTCACATGCTTGCGGATGGTGCGCAGACGCTCCCACGGATCCTCGTTCAGGAAGCGCATGCAGGCGTCGAAGGTAGCGCCGCCCCAGCACTCCAGCGAGTAGTAGCCGATGGAGTCCAGCAGCTCCAGCGCCGGCAGCATATCCTCAATGGTCATGCGGGTGGCCGCCTGAGACTGGTGCGCGTCACGCAGAATGGTATCGGTGATCAGCAGGGGTTTATTTGATAAAAATTCCATAGAAAAATGTTTCCTCCTTCACAAATTCGGAGTAGCGCAAGTTTACATTGCGATGCAGGCGTTAGCCGAAGAGCGAGATCAGCACGCCCGCAGCGATGGCGGAGCCGATGACGCCCGCCACATTGGGGCCCATGGCATGCATCAGCAGGAAGTTGCCGGGGTTGGCCTCCTGTCCCACCTTCTGGCTGACGCGGGCCGCCATGGGAACGGCGGACACACCGGCCGAGCCGATAAGGGGATTGATCTTCTCCTTCAGGAACAGGTTCATAAACTTGGCCAGTAGCACGCCGCCCGCCGTACCGAAGCCGAAGGCCACGATGCCCATGCCCAGGATCATCAGCGTCTTGGGGCTGAGGAACGTCGCGCCGGTGGCGGTCGCGCCCACGCTGACGCCCAGGAAGATGGTGACGATGTTCATCAGCTCGTTCTGCATGGTCTTGCTGAGACGATCCAGCACGCCGCATTCCTTTGCCAGATTACCGAACATCAGGCAGGCGATCAGCGGCGCGGCGGAGGGCACCAGCAGCGCCACAAAGATGGTGACCACGATGGGGAAGATGATCTTCTCCTTCTTGCTGACCTCACGCAGGGGCTTCATGACGATCTGACGCTCCTGCTCGGTGGTCAGGGCCTTCATGATAGGCGGCTGGATCACGGGCACCAGCGCCATATAGGAGTAGGCCGACACGGCGATGGGGCCCAGCAGCGCCGGGGCCAGCATGGCGGTGACGAAGATGGCGGTAGGGCCGTCCGCACCGCCGATGATACCCACGGAGGAGGCCTCCGCGCCGGTGAAGCCCAGCAGACGGCAGCCGACATAGGTCAGGAAGATGCCCAGCTGCGCAGCAGCGCCCAGCAGCAGGCTCTTGGGGTTGGCGATCAGGGGGCCGAAGTCGGTCATCGCGCCCACGCCCATGAAGATAAGACAGGGATAGATGCCCAGCTTGATGCCCAGATACAGCACGTCGATGAGACCGACGCTGACCGTCTGGCCCACGGCCACGCCGCTGAGCACTGTTTCCGATACTCCGGCAGCCTGCATTTCGGCGATGAACTCCGCCGTGATGGGGTTGCCGCCGAACAGATCCCAGTGGACGTGCCCTCCGGCGAAGAGGATCTCGTGATACATCTCCGCGCCGGGCAGGTTGGTCACCAGCATGCCGACGGCGATAGGCACCAGCAGCAGCGGCTCAAACTTCTTGACGATGCCAAGAAACAGCAGCACGCAGGCAATGACGATCATCACCGCGCATTTCCAGTTGTCGCCTTGGAAAAACTGGTAAAAACCGGTTTGTTCGCAAAAATTCAGAATGGCTTGCATGGTGCGCCCTCCATTACTGGATGGTGCACAGCAGCGTGCCGGACTCCACGGCGGCGCCCTTGGTGACGGCTACGGCGGTCACCTTGCCGTCATGCGGAGCCATGATCTCGTTTTCCATCTTCATGGCTTCCAGCACCATCAGCACCTGGCCCTTCTTCACCATGTCGCCGGCGGCCACGTTGACGGCCAGAATGTTGCCGGGCATGGGGGAGGTGATGCTCTCGCCCGCGCCGGAAGCGGCGGGTGCGGGAGCGGCGGCAGGAGCCGCGGCCACGGGAGCGGCAGCGGGCGCACCGGTCATTTCTTCAATCTCCACCTCATAGGCGGTGCCGTTTACATTGACTCTGTATTTTTTCATGTGACTTCTCCTCCTCAGATCTTTTTCATGGAAACGATACGGATGGCGCTGACGTCAGTGCCCATGTCCTCGGCGATGGCGGCGGCCACGGCGGCCACCATTTCGGGGGTGACAGAGGACGATGCGGCGGGTACTGCGGCCGGTGCGGGGATGGCGGGCGCTGCCGTTTTCGCGTCGGTGCGGCGCACCACGTTGCTCATGACCGACACCAGCACGATGATGCAGATCAGTCCGATGAACACCGTACACAATCCCATCAGGCACACAAACAAATTGGAATAATCCATTGCCTATACTACCTCCCATTCCTTTCTAGATGTTTCAATTGTACCAAACGTTTGGCATAAATTCAACCATTATTTCCTTTGTTCTACAAAATTTGTAAGAATGTCTAAATAATTTTTGGATAAATTGACGCTTCGGACAACTGAGACGGAAGAGCACTTTTCAAATAAAGGATGCCATGTTATACTATAAAATATGTAAAAAAAGCGGTAACAGGAGGCATGTATGCGTTACGGACAGGTAAAAAAAGGTATTTTTCTGGCGCGGCCCAACCGCTTTATTGCCCATGTGGCGCTGGACGGCGCGGAGACGGTGTGCCATGTGAAGAACACGGGCCGATGCCGCGAGCTGCTGGTGCCCGGCGCGGCGGTGTATCTGGAAAAGGGAACGAATCCTGATCGCAAGACTGCCTATGACCTGATCGCCGTGGAGAAGAACGGAAGGCTTATCAACATGGACGCGCAGGCCCCCAATAAGGTATTTGCTGAATGGGCGCTGCAATTTGACCCTACCGCCACTGTCGTTCACAGCGAGTACCGCTTCGGCCAGTCCCGATTGGACTTCTGTCTGGAAACGCCGCAGGGGCTGCATCTGGTGGAGGTGAAGGGCGTCACGCTGGAGGAGGACGGCCATACCCGCTTCCCCGACGCACCGACGGAGCGGGGCGTGAAGCACCTCCATGAGCTGATGCACGCGGTGGCGCTGGGACACCGGGCCACGGCGTTTTTCGTGATCCAGATGGCGGATGTGGTGGACTTCGCCCCCAATGACGCGACCCATCCCGCCTTCGGCGAGGCGCTGCGTCAGGCGAAGGCGGCGGGTGTCAACATCGCTGCTTATTGCTGCCGCGTCACGCCGGACAGCATGACCATCGACCGCCCGGTGGAGATCAAGCTATAAAAAATGTGCAGACCGTCAGGTCTGCACATTTTTTATCAATTACTGCTCCTGATACGGAAACCTCTGCCGCAGATAGTTGGCGAAGCGTACCGCTTCCTTCGACGGGGAGTTGGGCAATGCCACGCCCAGTACCCGTTTGGTGGGCGGCGTCAGCGCCAGAACGCAGACGCTTTCCGGCGGATCACGCAGGCACAACTCCGGCATGGCAGTTACGCCCAGCCCCTGCGCCACCATGGACAGCAGCGTGGAATCGTCGTCGCAGTTCACGCGAAGCTGATCCTTCGGCTGTACGGACAGATACCGGCTTAGGGCGTTCATGGGCGCCATCACAAAGGGGTACGCCGCCAGCGCCTCCTGCGAGATACTGTCCGACTTTGGCGCCAGCGCCTTTGGCAGCACGGCGCAGTAGGGATCGTCCATCAGCGGATACCACCGGAAAGCACGGCACCGGGCCGGGTCGCCCAGCGCCAGATCCACCGCACCCTTCAGCAGCCAGTCCGCCAGTGCGTTTGTACTTACCTGAATGTCAAAGGTGATCTCCGGATGCAGCGTGTGGTATTCCTGTAAGATCTGCGGCAGCCATGTGCTGGAGATGCTGGAAAACGCGCCGATCCGCAGGGGCGCGGACGTTCCCTCCGCCACCTGTGCCGCCCGCTGGGCAAGGCGCGTCAAAGAAGCCTCCACCTCTATCATGAGCGGCAGAAGCTCCTCTCCGGCGCTGGTCAGACGGATGCCATTGTGGCTGCGCTGTAAGACCTTGCAGCCCAGCTCATTCTCCAGACTGTTCATGGCCTGCGTCACGGCGGACTGGGTGCAGTTCATCTCCTGTGCCGCCTTATTGAAACTGCCCGTCCGGATGGCCGCCAGTAATATACGTATCTTATTGCCGTCCATAGTATATCTTCAAGATAAATAAGAACTTCTAATATGTTGATTATATATTCTATCTTGGCAAAATGCAACTTCCGCGTTACACTTCTCTAAAAAAGAGAGGTGTTTTCTGATGATAACCGCAGAAGATTTCGACAAAGTGGAAGTCCGCGTGGGGACGGTGGTATCCGTGACCGTCAACAAGAAGGCCCGCAAGCCCGCCTATAAGGTCACGCTGGATTTCGGCCCGGAGCTGGGGGAAAAGACCTCCTCTGCCCAGTTGACGGAGCTGTACCAGCCGGAGGACTTACTGGGCAAGCAGCTGGTCTGCTGCGTGAACCTGACGCCCATGCATATCGGCAGCGTGAAAAGCGAGGTGCGCATCCTCGGCACGGACTCACAACAGGGTGTGGTGCTGCTCCAGCCCATGGAACCAGTGGAGAACGGAGATAAGGCCTTTTGATGCACTCTTACAACCATAATCGCGGCCCGGCGCTGATCTTTATTACGGGCTGTCTGAGGGGCAGCATCGGCCTGTTCATCCGCCTGATGTCTGATGCGGGCGCGTCCGCCGCGCTGATCAGCTTTTTGCGGATGGCCTTTGCCTTTGTCATTCTGGCGATCGTCACGGTGGCGCGCTCCGGTATCTCCGCGTTTCGGGTCAGCGGCAGGACGCTGCTGTTCAGCGCAGCCTTGGGGTTGGTGTGCCACGGCGTTTACAATGTGTTTTACAGTTGGGCGGTCAATTTGACGGGTATGACCGTCAGCGCCGTGTTGCTGAACATCGCGCCGGTCTTTACTGCCGTCATCTCTGCGCTGTGCTTTCACGAGAAAATCACCCGGCACAAATGTCTGGCACTGGCCGTCAATGTGATTGGCTGTGTGCTGGCCGCCACCGGCGGGCAGTTTGACGGTGCGCTGCTTTCACTGACCGGCATCCTCTGCGGTGTGGCCGCAGGGCTTTGCTATTCCCTGAGCGCCATCTTTGGGCGGCTTGCGGGAGAGGACAGTGATTCCTTCGTCATCAGCACATACAGCTATCTGTTCGCGGCGGCGTTCCTCGGCATATTCCTGAAGCCGTGGGCGCAGCCCATCCATGTCACCCCCGCGATTTTAGGACTGGGTTTTCTCTATGCACTGATCCCCACAGCCATCGCGTATCTGCTGTACTATCGGGGCATACAGCAGATACAGGAGAGCAGCAAAGTCCCTGTACTGGCCTCCATAGAAACGGTGGTGGCGGCGGTGATCGGCGTACTGGTGCTGGGTGAGGAGCTGCGCCTTGTCCATTATCTGGGAATCGCCATTGTCATGGCGTCCATCGTGATGGCTTCCGCCACGGATGGCCGCGTTTCACCACGCCCGGTGAAAGCAGTGCGATAAAAAATGTGCAAGCTTACGCTTGCACATTTTTCAATAAATAATAAGTGATGCGGGCCGTCAGGCCCCACAGGGGATAGGGCTGCGAGTCGTAGACCGGCACCTCCATGCGGCCATCGCCCCACGGATAGTCCGGAGGGATCTGTACCGTTCCGTAGGGGAAGTCCTCACCGATCATGGGCCGCAGGGCATAGCGGTACAGCGTGGGCGGGTGGGCCGTCAGCCAGTCCAGCGGCAGCAGGAAGGTATCTGCCACCTCGTCGGGATTGGGCCGCAGCCGGTTCAGCGCTCCGGCATCCACGCGGGCCAGCACCGGATGCATCAGCGCGTCGGAGCGGAGATAGAGGAAATCCAGCAGGCCGATGACGTCGATATCCTCCGGAGCGATGCCCAGTTCCTCGCGGGTCTCCCGCAGGGCACATTCCGTGGGCGTTTCACCCGGCTCCATCCGTCCGCCGGGAAAACAGACCTCGTGGGGTTGGCGGATGCCGCCGGAGCGCACCTCGTACAGCAGGCACAGGCCCTGCTCCGTCTCCACCAGCGGCACCAGCACAGCATATTCCCGCTTGCTGCACAGAAGCCCCGGCTGATGGTGCTGATAGGTGTTGTAGAAATCGCGGATATCCACGGCTGGCCCCTCCTGTATGCGTTGCTTTTTCTTGTAGTATACCACAGAAGGCGGCGGTTTTGAAGCAAAAAATGAGGCCCCATCTTTCGATGGGGCCATGGTATCTGAGGTTTAGCAGCCGCAGCCGTTATTGCAGCCGCAATTGTTGTTGCAGCCGCAGTCGTTGCCGCAGCCGCAGCCATTGCCGCAGAACAGGAACAGCAGGATGATGGCGATGATGATCCAGCAGCAGCTGCTGCCGCCAAAGCAAGAGTTCTGATTACACATAGCGTAACCTCCTATGAAATTTCAGACCCCGTAGAGAAGTCTCACTCCATAGTATGTGAGGCGCGGCAAAGTGTGAGAGGGCGGCGGAAAATTATTTCTGCACCGTGCGGGAGATGCGGTAGCTGAGGGTCAGCAGGGTATCCACGAAGTGGATGTCCTCGGAGTATACATCGTCGGGCACGGAGATCTCCACGTTGGTGAAGTTCCAGAAGCCGCGGATGCCCAGCGCCACCAGACGGTCAGCCAGCGGCTGCGCCACGTTCTGGGGCACGGTCAGCACCGCCACATTGGGGTGATGCTGTGCCACATAGTCGTCCAGCTCGTCCATAGAGCGGACGGTGACACCGTTGATCTCGTCGCCGATCAGGGAGGAGGAGACATCGAAGGCGGAATCCAGATGGAAGCCCACCTTGGCAAAGTCGAAGTTTTGCAGCAGCGCGTGGCCCAGATGGCCGGCGCCGATGATGATCAGCTTGTGGTCGTTGTCGATGCCCAGAATATGACCGATCTCGGCGCGAAGCTCCGCCACGTTATAGCCGTAGCCCTGCTGGCCGAATTCACCGAAGCAGCTGAGGTCCTGACGGATCTGCGATGCCGTAATGTCCATCTTGTCGCCCAGGGAGTGGGAGGAGATGCGGACGACGCCCTTGTTGTAGAGGTCATCCAGATAGCGGTAATAGCGGGGGAGGCGGTGGATCACAGCGTCGGAGATTTTTTGCTTTTTCATAGAAACCATCCTTTGGGACTGAAAATTTATAAGTTATTTTAGCGCAAGAAAAGCGAGTTGTCAACTTTTTTAACAATCTTTTTTGAAAAAATTTTACTTTACATTGGAGAGTTTAGTTGTTATAATAGATAAGCCGTTCAGAAATGACGCAATTTATATGATACGCGCCTGTAGCTCAGCTGGATAGAGCGTTAGACTCCGACGTTTCAGGCTTCTCCTCTTGAGATATGGCGCAAACCGTTGCGGCAACTGCGTTTGCGGGAAGCGCAGAGAAAAAATGGGTAGTCG
>CAVBAZ010000054.1:0-3394 GCA_963593515.1 Bacteroidaceae bacterium | reverse complement strand
CGTACGGGGCGCGTGGGTTGAAATATGGCGCTGGTCAGCGTGCCGCACGCAGCGCTCAGTCGCGCCCCGTACGGGGCGCGTGGGTTGAAATATATACCATCATAGCTAGTCCGTTGCCATGCACAGTCGCGCCCCGTACGGGGCGCGTGGGTTGAAATCCCATGCACCCGGACACCATCCGCAAGCACGTGGGTTGAAATAAGTATCACCGTCACTATCAGTTGGACGTTGATTTGTCGTACCTCGTGAAGGACACATGGGTTAAAATGCGAACCTGCCATTGATTGGAAAATACCCGGTTCAAAAATGAACCGGGTATTTTCTTTACGCATCAAAGCTGGGGTTGATATAGTATAGATTCTTCTGATCCATCCGTTCTTTGGCAAGGCGAAGCCCCTCACCGAAACGCTGGAAATGCACGATCTCACGGGCCCGCAGGAACTTGATGACATCATTGACATCCGGATCGTCTGATAACCGGAGAATGTTGTCGTAGGTGACGCGGGCCTTCTGCTCGGCGGCAAGATCCTCCGTCAGGTCGGCGATCAGGTCACCCTTGACCGCCATAGATGCGGCGTTCCACGGGAATCCGGATGCCGCCGTAGGATAGACACCGGCGGTATGATCCACAAAATAGGCGTCAAAGCCGCCCTGCTTGATATCCTCTTCGCTGAGGTTCCGGGTCAGCTGGTGCACGATGGTGCCGATCATCTCCAAGTGCCCCAGTTCCTCTGTGCCGACTAGGGAAACGAAAAAGCCACAAATCGTGGAAAGCCTTGTGCCGCAAGGCTTTCAAGGCGCGGAAGCCGGCGAAAACGTGAATGTGCGAAAGACGGGGTGGCTCTGCTCCTTTGCAACCGACTACCGGCATCGTGGGGTAAGTAAGCACTACTGCGTCGATGTGATGGCCGCGCTTCCGGAGGGAGGTGGGGCAAAGTGAAGGAGTACATTCAGCAGCTTTCACCGGACAAGCTGGTGCCATTCCAGAACCATCCTTATCAGGTACGGGAGGATGTTGCCCTGTCAGAGTTGATGGAGAGCATCCGCACACACGGCGTACTATCACCGTTGCTGGCACGACCAAAAGGGGAGAGCTACGAGTTGGTCAGCGGACATCGGAGACGTCTGGCGGCGCAGAAGCTGGGGCTAAAGACTGTTCCTGTGCTGGTACGGGAGATGAGCGATGATGAAGCGGTGATCCTGATGGTGGACAGCAACCTCCAGCGGGAGAATCTGCTGCCCAGCGAAAAGGCATTTTCCTACAAAATGAAGCTGGAGGCGATGAAGCATCAAGGGAAAGCAACTTCAGCGCAAGTTGCACCGAAGTTGACAACCGAACTGATAGGTAATGAGGTAGGCATAAGTAAAGATATGGTCAAGCGCTACATCCGCCTGACAAACCTCGTCCCGCCGCTGCTGCAAATGGTGGACGATGGACGCATCGCCTTTTCACCTGCCGTAGAGCTGTCCTATCTCACCAAGGAGGAGGCGGAGCTGTGGGACTTGATCGGGCAAGAGGACGCCACGCCGTCGCTGTCGCAGGCCATCCGCATAAAGCAACTATCCCGTGAAGCCAAGCTGACGCCGGAGGTACTATACGCGATCCTCACCGAAGAAAAGCCCAACCAAAAGGAACAGGTGCGGATCAAAACGGAGTCCCTGCGAAAGTATTTCCCGCGCAATTACTCTGCCCAGCAGATGGAACGGGAAATTCTCAAGCTGCTGGAGACCCGCTACCGGACGCGGAACAGGGGAGAGCGGTGATTCCGTACACTGGTGTTATACGGACAGGCCCTGTAAAATAGCCGCAGGAGGTGCATCACATGAGCGATAAATTACAGGAACCCATGCCGCAGACCATCTGCCGGAATGGAATCTACTATGAACTGCGCGGTGAGCAATACTACCCGTGCTTGCTGGTGCCGCCGGAGCCGGATGCCAGCGAGGAAGATCAACTGAGCTTCATCATCCAGCAGATGGCGGAGGTGCAGGGCGTTGACGAGGACTTAAAGGCACGAGATCCTATGGCGTGGGTCGGCGCGATGAACAACATCAAAAGCGCGGCTCTTGAGATCATGCGGGATATATCATGAGGAACTATCAGTATATGCGGGCGCTTTGGGCGGAGTTCTGCATCAGCAGCGCTTGTCAGGTACAGCATCATAACCAGCGATACCAGCGCTTGAGTAAACAGCTTCCAGATGCACAGCGGCGGAAGCTTCTGCGTATCATGGACGCGGCAGACGCACATTGTGAAATGGCGTCTTTCGAGGGCTTTGTGGCGGGCTTTTGCCTTGCTGCTGGGATTGCCAGAGAGACGATGCGGGACAAGTACTCCTATGAGGACGCCATCGAGGCGAAAGGGCAATTTCGCCGATAAAATCAATACCACATCAGCAAACGGAGACAGGTCGAATGGCCTGTCTCCGCTATTTTTTTTGCAGAGGAGCATGACATGGACTATTTTTACAAATCAGAATCCGAGACCTATGCGTTTTACCGCGTTCCCAAGCTGCTATTTACGCATATCTTCTACAAAGACTTGCCATGTGAAGCAAAGTTGCTTTACGGCATATTGGTAGACAGAATGACGCTTTCCGACCGGAATTTCTGGAGAGACCGCGAGGGAAACACCTACATCTACTTCAGCATAGAGACGATCATGCGGAGCCTCAACTGCGCCCACGGTAAGGCAGAAAAGCTTCTGGCTTCGCTGGAGGATTATGGCCTGTTGGATCGTAAGCGGCAGGGCCTTGGAAAGCCTTCCCGACTATACCCGCAGCCATTTGCCAGGGAGATGTGATCCTGAATTTCGGTGTTCAGATACGCCGATATTCAGTGTTGCCAGTGCGCCGGTTTCCAGCGTTCAATAAGACAGAGAGAATAAAACTGATTGGTTAAAAAACTGAATGTGACAGGAAAGGACGGAATGATTATGAAAGAGAATAAGACCAGAAATAAGCAAGTCAACCTTCGGCTGACAGAGGCAGAATACAGGCGTTTGGACGACGCGGCACAGGCCAGCGGATTAGGGCGGTCAGCCTATCTTCGGATGGTACTGTACGCCTCATGGCTCCGTGAAGGAGCTAAAATAGCAAAATAAGAACTGAGTGTTTTGCACGAGCAGCCACTATAAAGGCGCAGAAGCTTCCGCCGAAAGGGGAACAGATTCTGTATTGCGAATGCGATACGGAATCTGTTCCCGCAAGCATAGCATTTTGACAGCAAAATGCGCTTGTTAAGGGGTTATCCCCCTAATACCCCCGCTACCGCCGTATCAATAATTTGCACCTGAACGGGATTTTCCCGTCCAGGTGCAAATTTTATGTATAGAAGGGAACGTTAGTGTAAAGTTTTCGTTGGCAAAATAAAAAGGAAAGCGGATAAACCGCTT
>CAVBAZ010000053.1:0-5716 GCA_963593515.1 Bacteroidaceae bacterium | reverse complement strand
GGCATATTCAATTGTCCCAGCCTAAGCTCAAATCAGAGAGAGTTGAATAAGATGATTATCCTTTTTCTGAAAGTAATTAGGCTTTGAATATGTTAACCTCCAAAATCGAAATCAAAAGAGCTTTCTTTAACAAGCAGGGAAACTTAAAAATATACAAGAGAGCGCTAGTTGCTGTTTAATGTTAATGAAAGCGTTTTTCACTAGAGAGAAAACGAATACGAATCAGAATTGGAGTGAAATATGCCGACAATATCCGTGATCGTGCCGGTCTATAAGGTGGAGCCTTATATTCACCAGTGCATTGACAGTATTCTTGCGCAAACATATACAGATTTTGAACTGATCCTCGTGGACGACGGTTCGCCTGACAACTGCGGCCTGATCTGCGACGAATATGCGAAGCAGGATGACCGCATACGTGTGATCCATCAGGAGAATCAGGGGGCTTCTGCTGCACGAAATGCGGGAATCGAAGTTGCAAAAGGGGATTATATAGCTTTTATTGACGGTGACGATATTGTAGCGCGCTGGTATTTTGATCGGCTGTATTCGGTTGTTTATAATTGGGAGGCAGATATTGCCGTTTGTAAAGCAGAAAGCGGTACGGATGTTCCTCTTCTTTTTGGAGAAGAGGAGGAGAATAGTAATGTAATTGCAATATCTGGCAGAAGTGCTTGCCGCAGCATTTACTACATGGATGGAATTATTCCTATTCAGCCATGGGGGAAAATATACAAAAAACGACTTTTTGAAAGTATAAAATTCCCAGAAGGCATGATATGCGAAGACGATGCCACAATTCCGCGTCTCCTGTACTTATCATCAAAAGTTGCTTTGGTGAATAGCAAAATATACTTTTACAGACAGCAGCCTAACAGCGTGATGAATAGTAAGTTTTCCAAGAAAAGGTTTGATGGTGTAAGAGCGGTCGGTATATGTATTGACTTTTTTAACCATGTGGGGGACGATGAGATGGCCGATTTGGCCGAAAAGGCACAGCTTGTAATACAATCAAAAATAGTTGTTCAGGCATATAAAAACAACGCGGCAGCAGACATACCCGCAGAGTATAAGATGGGGAAAATAAGAGCGCTGAAGAATATATACGGATATGCGAATGATGACGTTTTTACATGGTACTTAACACAACTGTATCCGAAAGCTGAGCGGCCTTACGCATATCTGAGAAAGATTATGCAGATATGTGGCCTTAAAAAGATAAGACCATCTGTAGTGGGAGAACGACAATGATTAGCGTTATTGTACCTGTTTACAAGGTTGAACCCTATCTGCGGCAGTGCATTGACAGCATTCTTGCGCAAAAATATACGGATTTTGAGCTGATCCTCGTGGACGACGGCTCACCTGACAACTGTGGCCGGATCTGCGACGAATATGCGAAGCAGGATGACCGCATACGGGTGATCCATCAGGAGAATCAGGGGCTGTCCGCTGCCAGGAACGCGGGGATCGATATTGCAAAAGGTGAGTACCTGACGTTTATTGACAGCGATGACTTTGTAAGCCAAGCCTACTTAAAGTGCATGTGGCAAATTGTAACGGAAAGAAATGTGGACATAGCTATATGTAAAATTAAGCGGTTTGTGGATGGTCAGCCTATTTATGATTCTGCTAAAAGCACAGGCGCTGAAGATATTGAGGTTTTCAGCGGGCGCACCGCTTGCGAGGGGATTTATCGCCTTGATGGGAGCATTTCTATTGTAGCATGGGGAAAATTATATAAAGCATTTTTGTTTGCAAAACTTAGATTCCCGGTTGGAATGTTGCATGAGGATAATGCTGTTACGCCAATTGTCTGTTATGAGGCGGCAAAGGTGGCAGTAGTTTCAAGTGAGCTGTACTACTATCGTCAGAGAGCGGACAGCATAATGGGAGAGCCCTTTTCAACAAAGAGATTTGAGCAAATTACTGCGACTGAATTATGTATAGATCATTTTAAATATAAACACGACGAAGCTATGGTAAGCGCAGCGCGGCGATACGGACAGATAATTCAGGCAAAACTGGTTATAATGGCAAGAAGCAATCATATGGAGTCATGCATTCCAGAAAAATATAGAATCTCTGAATGGCAAGCGCTGCGTATTATACGGCGAGAGGTTGACGACGATCTCTACTGCTGGTATCTATCGTTGGTTCATCCCAAGTGGGTCAAGCTGCATTCATATTGGGCAAAAATCAGAAAAACAATCAAATCGAAATGAGACTGAGTTTACGATACCTGAAATGAAACATACCCGACGTTTTTGGCAAATGCTTTGTATTCTGCTTGCGGCAGCTTTTATTGGCGTATTGTTCTCCATCATCATATGCGCGGTTGCGGTGCGGACAGCAGCATACACCGTCACTCTGCGAAACCTCAGCGGCCCCCTTTGGCTTGTGGCTGTTTCCGACCTGCATGGACGATCTTTCGGGCGGGATAACAGCCGCCTGCTGGAGAAGATCAGGGCGCAGGAGCCGGATGCCATATTGCTGGTGGGCGACATGATCGACCGCGGCGCAGGGGAGTCCGACGCGGAAAAACTGGCGGCGCTGGTAAGTCGGCTGACAGATATCGCACCCGTATTCTTCGCGCCCGGCAACCACGAACAGACCTATATGAAGACTGATCCGACCCTCCTTGACCGGATGGCGCAGGCCGGAGCGACCGTGGTCGATGACAGCTATGTGGATGTGACCATTGCCGGACAGCCGCTGCGGATCGGCGGCACCATGGGCCACGGCTTTGCCTTCGGACGGACAGAGGAGGAGTTTGCCGCGTCGCCGGAGTATGCCTTCCTCAAGGACTTTGAGAGCACAGATGTGCCGAAGATTTGTCTGGCTCATATGCCGGACACCTTTATCTTCAACGGCGCGTATGACCTGTGGGACGTGGATCTGGCGGTCAGCGGCCACACCCACGGCGGTCTGGTTCGGCTGCCCTTTGTGGGCGGCCTGTACGCCCCCATGCAGGGCTGGCTGCCGGAATATGACCGCGGCTATTTCCGTCTGGGCGGTCATATGCAGATGGTCATTACGTCGGGCCTTGCCGGACATGGCCCGCTCCCTCGTATCAACAACCTGCCGGAGATCGCGGTGATCGATCTGGTTCCGGCCCAGTGACGCAGTTAGGTGGTAGTATGTCAGAGTTCCTCGCGCTGCTCCGCAGCTTTATACATGATACGCCGCCGGAGGGTGCTCAGACGTGGGACATTACCGCACTGAGCCAAACCGCCCTGCGGCAGAATCTGCTGCCGGTGCTGGCCTATGAGAACAAACGTTGGCAGTTCTTTGCGGAGGACGACGTAAAGAAGCAGCTGGACGCGATCCTGTACGGCGCGGTAACGGGGAACCTCAACCGCTGCGCGTCGTTCGAGCAGCTGTCACAGCAGTTCACTGCTCACGGCAT
Source organism: Bacteroidaceae bacterium (assembly GCA_963593515.1). Taxonomy (GTDB): domain Bacteria; phylum Bacillota; class Clostridia; order Oscillospirales; family Oscillospiraceae; genus Vescimonas. Next base: position 2,307 of record CAVBAZ010000053.1, on the reverse strand, counting down.
TGCCCATATGCCGGTGAAGGGATACTATCTGCGGCAGCTGTATCCGGTGCCGGAGCTGCGTACCTTCGGTGATATCGACATTCTCATTCACCCGGAGGATCGCCGGAAGGCCCATCAGCTGATGGTGTCTCTCGGTTACACAGTAGGACAGGACTGGGAGCCGACGTACTCCTACGTCAAGGGGATGGAGCACTATGAGCTTCACACCAACCTGATGGACGGAAATCTGGATGACCGGGCCGACCTGCCGGCCTACTTCCAAAGAGCATGGCAATATGCAGAGCCGGACGAGGGACTGCGTTTCCGGCCAACGTTGGACTTCCACTTCATCTATACCGTGTGCCATCTGGCCAAGCATCTTTACGGCGGCGGCGCGGGCATCCGGATGTATCTGGATGTGGCGCTGTATGTCAGGCACTATGACGGCGAAATAGACTGGGAGACAGTCACGGGTGAGTTTTCATCTCTGCACCTGCTGGATTTCTTTCATACGGTGATGAACGCCTGTCGGGTGTGGTTCGGCATGGAGACGGTCTGCCCGCTGCCGGAGCCGGACAGGGCGGCGCTGGATGCGCTGCTGGACTACACGCTGGACGCCGATCTGTTCGGCCATCTGCGGGACCACTCGGTGATCCGGCTGCGCAGCACAGACCCGGAAGCACCGTCCAGAGGGCGGGTGTTTCTGCGGATGCTGTTTCCACCGGCAGCGGAGATCGAGACGCGGTACACGTTCCTGAAGGGACGACACTGGCTGTTGCCGCTGGCGTGGTTGGTACGGCTGTTTTCCAACCTGCGGCTGATTCCGCAGCGGCTGCGGCAGATGCGGCAGGTTTCCCATACGGAAACCGGCAGCGTAAAAGCCTACGACGACTTCATGACGCGGATCGGACTATAAAAGACCGGAGCTGTTGTCCGACAGCCCCGGTTTTTGCACCATATGAAAAATTTTCCGCCGGATGCTTTTCAAATGGGGCGGATAGTGCTATACTGATGAACATAAGCATTGCGTGAAAAACACCAATCAGAAAAGGAGCAAACGATATGAAGAAAACCGTATTGCGCAGCTATGCCAACCTGATCGCCCGTGCGGGCGTTAATATCCAGCCGGGACAGGAGGTCTTTATTCAGGCCGATCTGGATCAGCCGGAGTTTGTAAAGATGCTGGTGGAGGAGTGCTATAAGTGCAAGGCCAAGAAGGTCGTGGTGGACTGGAACTATCAGCCGCTGGATAAGATCCACTACCGTTACCGCACGCTGACCACGCTGAGCAAGCTGGACAACTATGAGGAGGCCCGGTGGCAGCATTATGTGGACACCATCCCCTGCCGCATCTACCTGATCAGCGAGGATCCCGACGGCCTGAAGGGCATCAATCAGGAGAAGATGGCCAAGGCCCAGCAGAAGCGCTATCCCATCATCAAGCCCTACCGTGACGCCATTGAGAACAAGTATCAGTGGTGCATCGCCGCCGTACCCGGCAAGGCATGGGCCAAGAAGCTGTTCCCGGAGCTGCGGCCCGCTGCCGCCGTGGAGAAGCTGTGGGAGCACATTCTGGCAACCTCCCGCGTGGACGGCGACCCCATTGCCGCATGGGAAGCCCACAACAAGGATCTCCATGACCGCTGCGTCTATCTGAACAACCTGCATATCGAGAAGCTGCACTACACCAGCGCCACCGGCACCGACTTCACCGTTGGCATGATCCCCGAGGGCCGGTTCTGCGGCGGCAGCGAGAAGAGCCTGCAGGGCATCGTCTTTAACCCCAACATCCCCAGCGAGGAGTGCTTCATCTCCCCCAAGCGGGGCGAGGCTGAGGGCATCGTCTATTCCACCAAGCCCCTGAGCTATCAGGGCCAGCTGATCGACAAGTTCTGGATCAAATTCCACGAGGGCAAGGCCGTGGAGTGGCATGCCGAGGTCAACAACGAGCTGCTGACCAAGCTGATCAACATGGACGAGGGCAGCGCCTATCTGGGCGAGTGCGCTCTGGTACCCTATGACTCTCCCATCCGCAAGTCCGGTATCCTGTTCTACAACACGCTGTTCGACGAGAACGCCGCCTGCCATCTGGCACTGGGCATGGGCTTTGCCGACACCATCGAGAACTTCCATGACCGGACGCTGGAGGAGTGCCGCAAGCTGGGCGTCAACGATTCCATGATCCACGAGGACTTTATGATCGGCTCCGAGGATATGAACATCGACGCCGTCTGCGCCGACGGCAAGACCGTTGCCATCTTCCGCAACGGCAACTGGGCCTTCTAAGAAACGGAACATCACAAAACCGCGCCCTGTCCAATAATGGAC